>CAYLVF010000487.1:0-2115 GCA_964387045.1 uncultured Melioribacter sp.
TTCAAACAGCTTAATCGGCTTAAACGGTTTGAACTGTTTACTCGGTTTGAACGGTTTCTTATCGGTTTGAACAGCTTGTATTCGGCTTAATCGGTTTTATCTGTTTTACTGCTTGAGCTGTTTTTTCAGTTTAAACGGCTTAAACGAATTCTTCGGCTTAAACTGTTTGTTCGGTTTTACTGTTTGAACTGTTTGTACGGTTTAAACAGTTTGATCGGTTTTACCGGCTTGAACAATTTGAACTGCTTGAACTGTTTTATCGACTTGAACGGTTTGTACTGCCTTTTCGGCTTAAACGGTTTAATCGGTTTCATCAGCTTGAACGATTATTTTTACCGGAGGTTAACCATGTCATTATTTAATTGGACAGGGAATCCGTGGGTGGACACGGGGCTTGCTGTTATGATAGCGAGAGCTAAAGAACTTAAATATCAGGTAAAAACAATTCGAGATTTAACTCCCGATATTATTGAACAGGTTTGCAAATCTAAAATGAATTGTTCTGGCGAAGAGTACTCTTGGTTGACAAATACTAATCGCAGACTTAATTGCTATACTATGATATTTAGCAGCAATGGCCCATTAACAAATACAAGCACTAATCCTACTAAAACATTGGATGATCTAAGTAAAAAGATCGAGAAAAAAAGGGCACAGATTACAGAAGCTGAAAAAGAACTTGAAGCCGGAAAAAAGATATTGATCAATACAAATAATGAAAAAGATATTAAAAAAATAAAAACTAAAATTGAAAAATTTGGGAAAAAGATCGAAAAAATAAATATAGACATAGAAAAGGATTTAGAGAAACAACAAAAACGATTGGACAAAAAAATAGATAATCCAATAGAAGATAAGGGATTAAATGAATACGTAACTATCATTAAGGGGTTGATTGAAGATATTAAGAATGAGACATATTCAACTGGTGCATTTTGTGAAGCAACAGGCAAGTTCAAAGCTACGTCCGTCTTGGAAATGAGCGGTAAAAATATAGCAAAAGAGTGGTTCCCTTTAGCAGGAACGATGAGTGATGTACAAACCCTCCCTTCCGCTAGTCGATCTTTAAGGCTCAGTGCATTAAGCTTGTTGGCAGTGCAGTTATTGCCAATGGGTACGGCAATGTTAGGCGGTAAGTTAATTTGTTTTCAAACAAATGATGTAGCTATCAACGACGTTCCCTTGTTTCAATCAATGGTAGAGGAAGTATATAGAGAAACGATGCAGAAAGCTGCACTAACAGACAAAGTGGAAACTTGGGGGAAAGACGGAGGTTATAACTCAATCACCTTTCTTTTACTAGGCCGTATAAATGATTTAATACAGCGAAAAAGCTTGGAATTACCAGAATACATATGCCTTAATCTTTGGCGATTTTCAAATACAGGACAAGACCCGTATCTTGAGATTATCGAGATTCCTAACGATGCAATCCAATTTTTGTGGGAAGCGTGGCGTGGTAAGCTAAAAGGCGAGATTGAAAGATATTTGAGAGACGAACAAAATTTTAATAAGAAAGAATCTCAATTATTGCAGTGTATTAAAGAAAAAAAAGAATATCACCCATTTTATCCATATAAGGTTGAATCAAAAAAAACTAAAAGTTTTATTCGAACACCAGCTAGTATAGAACTTTTCGATTTGTATACAGTAAAAATTCTTGGGTATTTACCTGAAGCACTTGCAATAGCAAAATGGATTGCTGGAGAGACAAAAAAGATCATAAAAGAAAAGGACTTGCAGACATTAAAAGAGAATCTTTCTGAAGATTACAGACAAATTAAAAATATTATCATAAAGCTGTCAGAAGTTAGCTTGAGTTTAGAAGACTACCTTGTTTTATTTCCTTGTGATATACATCCACTTCGTCCAGCTTATAGTAAACACTCAATTAGTGCAAGAATTGTCTGGTTCTATTTAAATCATGATATAAAAGATGCAGAACATCCTATGATAGGAGGTGATATTGCAATGGTTGCTCATCCTAAGTATCCTAAGATTAAAACATTTGCCCAAGACTTCTTTGATTACTATATTGGCAAAGAGGGGAAAGAGCGATTTGAGAAAAGAATTTTAACAGCTTTTAAACAAGACCAAGTAAAATCGCACACGATT
>CAYLVF010000488.1:0-2110 GCA_964387045.1 uncultured Melioribacter sp.
TAAATTACTTAGTTGCACTTTAATTCATCAGTTTGATTTCAGAAACCATATTTCTTATTTTCGTCAATCATTTTTGTAATTAGTACAAGGAACACAATGCAAAATAAATGGGCATTAATACTTGGTGCATCAAGCGGATTCGGCGGCGCATCGGCAGTGGCTTTAGCTAAAGAAGGTTATAATATTTTTGGAATACATCTTGACCGGCAGATTACTATGCCGAACGTTAGCAACATTGTTAAAAAAATTGAGAAGACAGGGCGGACTGCAGTCTTCTTCAACATGAATGCTGCCGACCAGTTGCGTAGAAATGATATCCTTGACGAAATCAAAGAAAGATTTACAACTAAAGAGCATCCGCATATTCATGTACTTGTTCACTCGCTCGCATTCGGAACTTTAAAACCATATATAGGTACATCTCCTAACGACGTAATTGCGCCTGCACAAATGTCTATGACTTTAGATGTAATGGCTCATACTCTTGTTTATTGGACACAGGGATTAATCTTCAGAAATCTCTTTGCTAAAGGCGGAAGAATATTTGCGTTAACAAGTGCAGGTTCGCATAGTGTTATCCCAAGTTATGGTGCGGTATCTGCTGCTAAAGCCGCTTTAGAAGCACACATAAGACAATTAGCAGTTGAACTCGGTCCGATGAAAATCACGGCAAATGCAATTATGGCGGGTGTGACCGACACACCGGCTCTATCAAAAATTCCCAACTCCGAACAGATGTTAAAAGCTGCAAAATCAAAAAACCCTCAAAATAGATTAACAACCCCCGAAGATGTCGCGAAAACAATTGTTCTTCTTTCGAGACCCGAAGCTGATTGGATCTCGGGTAATGTTCTCGGTGTTGACGGTGGCGAAAATATTGTTAACTATCTCGGTGAAAAGTAACTTCACAACAAACATATAGATTATCATAATGACTGAATTCAAATTTACCGAAGAACAAATAATGCTGCGAGATATGGTTCGCGATTTTACAAAAAATGAAATCAAACCGATTGCTGCAGAAATTGATGCTAATGAAAAAATTCCCGAACAACTTATTAAACAACTTGGCGAGCTTGGACTCCTGGGAATTTCTTTTCCCGAAGAATACGGTGGAGCCGGGATGGGTGAAGTCGGTTACTGTATTATGCAGGAAGAAATTGCCCGGGGCTGCATGTCAACGGCAACTTTTATTGGCGCACATCAATCGATTGGTGCAAATACTATTTATCTTGGTGGTTCAGAAGAAATTAAAAAGAAATATTTAGTGCCGCTTGCCTCCGGCGAAAAGATTGGAGCGTTTTGTTTAACCGAAGCTCAAGCCGGTTCCGATTCCTTCAATGTAAAAACAAAAGCTGAATTAGATGGCGATCATTGGGTTATAAATGGTGAAAAACTTTGGATAACTAACGGCGGTATTGCAGACATAGTTTCTGTTTTTGCTAGAACTCCGAAAGGACTTAGCGCTTTTGTTGTCGATACTTCCGACCCCGGTTTTCAAGCCGGTCCTCCCGAAAAGAAAATGGGTATTAAAGGAAGTACAACAAACCAAATCACTTTTGATAATGTTCGTGTTCCTAAAGAAAATTTACTTGGTTCGGAAGGAAGAGGATTTATTTTAGCAATGAAAACTTTGGATGCCGGAAGACTAGGGCTTGGCGCCGCATGCCTTGGAGCAGCTAAAGAACTACTCGAATTGTCGGCTGTCTATTCAAAAGAAAGAAAACAATTCGATCAAAGCATTTCAAACTTCCAGGCAATTCAATTTATGCTTGCAGAGATGGCGACTATAATCTTTACTATGGAATCAATTATTTACCGTACAGCAGTTGATTATGATTTGGGAAAAAATATTTCCAAGCAATCGGCAATGGTAAAATTATACTGTTCTGAAGGATTGGACAAAGTTGCTGATTTTGCTGTCCAGATTCACGGCGGTATGGGTTATTCAAGAGAACTGCCGGTTGAAAGATTTTATCGCGATTCCCGCATCAATAGAATTTTTGAAGGAACAAATGAAATTCAAAAAGGAATTATTGCACGAGACGTTATTAAGAAAAACGGTGTAATGTAAGTTTTTATTCATTAAAAGGAGAATGTAGTTTATGAA
>CAYLVF010000489.1:0-2103 GCA_964387045.1 uncultured Melioribacter sp.
GTTTTGTTGCCGTCTTAGTTAGAAGCTACACAAAAGATATTTTTCTGAATAATCCTTTCGTTGATGAAATTATTATTGCTGATGAAATCCTTTCCGGTTCAAAGAAAAATATTTTAAAATGGGTAGGGCAAATTAGAAAGTTTAAGTTTACCCATGCATTAATGCTATTGCCGAATGAACGAATAAACTATTTACTATTTCTTGCCGGAATAAGGACACGAATTGGAGTCGGGCATAAATTTTTCCAGTTTATAACCGGTGTGAAAAGTGTAAGTAGAAATAAATACATACCTCTTAGGCATGAAGCAGATTACTGTATGGATTTGGCAAGAAAGATTGGAGTAGAAAATGCGGACATCACGCCAAGGATTTTTTTAATCGAAGAAGAAAAAGAAAAACTTGCTGAAAAACGAAAATCATTACTAGGTGAAAAAAAGTATTTGATCGGCATTCATTCAACAAGCGGAAACTCTGCACCAAATTGGACACCGGATTATTATGCCGACTTAATAAAATTACTTATTCCAAATAATGAGTTACAGGTAGTTTGTACTGATCAAAATGTTCCTGAAGTTATTAGCGAGATTTCTGGCGTGAGGATTCCCAAAGAGGTTTTGTCGAAAAGAGAATTTTGGATATTTGATTTATTAGTCTCTGCAAGTACCGGTCCAATGCATGTTTGTGCCGCTATGGGAATTAAAACAGTCTCGATTTTCTGTCCGCTAACAGCTTGTTCACCAGAGCTTTGGGGACCGTTGGGAAATGAATCAATTGTTGTAATGCCCGAAAAAAATTATTGCCAAACCAAGTGTCCGGGTGATCCGAAAGTTTGTACATTCAGCGGTGAAGGCGGCATATCACCTGCAAAAGTTTTTGAAGCAGTATTGAAATTACTACATGAATAATAATCATCGTTAACTCAAACTCTATTAAGTTGAATTTTCATCGGAGAAAAGAATTTTGGAAAAAAAAGGTTCGATAAATAAAACGATAACTTTAACTCAAGTTGAGAAACGTACTTATAAGAAGAAACTAATTAAGTTAGTCGAACCGGCAAAAGTTGCTCAGATTAAGAATAAAACTATCAACCAAGATTTATTTACCGCAATAGAGCACCTGCCGAATAAATTCGTTGATTTACTTTTTATTGATCCGCCTTACAACATGTATAAAAAATTTAACACAACCTTATTCAAAAAAATGGCTGTTGATGATTATATTGATTGGCTTGATTCATGGCTTTCAAAACTTGTTAGAATATTAAAACCAACTGCATCGATATATATTTGCGGTGATTACTTCTCATCGCTTGCCATTTATCAAGTTGGTGCAAAATACTTCACTCTGAGAAATAGAATAGTTTGGGAACGTGAAAAGGGGAGAGGTGCAAAATATAATTGGAAAAATAATACAGAAGATATTTGGTACTTCACAATGAGTGACGAGTTCACATTTAATATTGACGATGTCAAACTGAAAAAAAAAGTAATTGCTCCGTATAGAGTTAATGGCAAACCAAGAGATTGGGAAAAATCTATTGACGGAAATTTTAGATTAACTCATCCTTCCAATATTTGGACCGATATAACAATCCCGTTTTGGTCAATGAAAGAAAATACGGAACATCCGACCCAGAAACCTGAAAAATTATTGGCAAAAATTATTCTTGCATCCAGTAAAAAAAATGATTTGGTGTTTGATCCTTTCTTAGGTTCGGGCACATCATCGGTGGTGGCGAAAAAATTAAAACGTAATTACCTTGGCATTGAAATTGACGCAACGTTTGCATGCATCGCAGAAAAGAGATTAGCATTAGCCAATAAGGACAAATCAATACAAGGATATTCCGATAAAGTATTTTGGGAAAGAAATTCGGTAGTTGATAAGACAAAAATTAAATGAAACAGGAAAACAAACCAGTAAGATAATAGATGTAAGTCCTTTCTTATTCTTAGATATACATTTTAGAATTCCCTATATTTACATCCTCAAAAAATTTACATGTCGGGCGCCGGTTAACGGGTTAGTACCCAACCCCGTCAGGTCCGGAAGGAAGCAGCGGTCAGTATTTAATTCGTGTAATCGGTCAGCCCGGCATCTTAA
>CAYLVF010000490.1:0-2071 GCA_964387045.1 uncultured Melioribacter sp.
GAGCATCTGACTTCGGATCAGAGGGTTGAGGGTTCGAATCCTTCCGGGTGTACAATACTTACTATTGAGAATCCAAATTTGCTCTTCCCCGAATACGTTTACAAATTTATGTACGCTGCTTTAGAAGAGGCAGCTAAAGCCCTTGATTACAATGAAGTACCCATTGGTGCTGTTGTTGTTCACAATAATAAAATTATAGGTCGCGGTTATAACCAGGTAGAGTTACTCAAGGATACAACGGCTCATGCCGAAATGCTTGCCATTACTGCTGCATCAAATCATCTTCAAACAAAATTTTTATCCGAGTGCGATTTATATATAACCGTTGAACCATGTATTATGTGTAGCGGTGCAATATTGCTATCTCGTTTGAAGAATATATATTTCGGGGCTTATGAACCTAAATTTGGAGCTGTCGGCTCATTATTAAATTTGCTTGAACAAAATAAATATAATCATCATGTTAATGTCTATTCAGGAATATATGCACAGGAAAGTCAAGCTTTGCTTAAGAATTTTTTTGAGAAGAATAGAAAAAAAAGTAATGATCAAAACGGATTTTTCGGCAATTAGTTTAATTGTGCCTTAATTTTAGTGCAATATTTTTTTATTATTTGAAATAGGGTTATCAAATGCAATTAATTTTATTCGGGGCTCCGGGAGTCGGTAAAGGTACTCAAGCAAAAATTCTATCGAACAAATTTCATATCCCGCACATATCAACCGGCGATATTCTCAGAAGTGCCGTAAGTAAAAAAACTGAATTAGGTCTCCAAGCAAAAGAAATAATGGATAGAGGCGAACTTGTTCCAGATGATCTTATGATTAAATTGATAGAAGAAGTCCTGCATGATGAAAAAACAAAAAACGGGTTTATCTTGGACGGATTTCCTCGAACGATTCAACAAGCCGAAATACTTGATGATGTTCTATATAACTTGTCATCGAGAAAAAAACTTTGTGTTATTATCTTATCGGCTAACGATGAACTGATTGTTAGAAGACTATCGATGCGCAGGACTTGCAGTGCTTGCGGCAACATTATTAATCTTAATTATATTGAAGACCCCACATCGTGTCCCTACTGCGGTTCAAAGAATACTTTTATCAAAAGAAAGGATGATGAAGAGGATATAATCAGGAATCGGTTAAAAGTTTTTCATGAAACTACTGCTCCCGTAATTAATTATTATAAGAATAACGGTTGTGTTCTGGAAGTTGACGGAACTCTAGCCGTCGAGGAAGTTACTGCAAAAATTGTAGAGGAGTTGGAAAATAATTAACTTTTCTTTTTTACAATGGCTTTGATTGCTTTTCCGTCCTGCAATTTAATAATACGCGTATCGAGTCGTTTAACAAGTTCGTAATTGTGAGTTGCACAAATAACAGATGTACCGCGGCTGTTAATTTTTTTCAGAAAACTTATAATTTCATCCGAAGTTTCCGGGTCCAAATTACCGGTCGGTTCATCCGCAAGTATAAGCATCGGATCATTTACAATTGCCCTTGCAATTGCCACACGCTGCTTTTCTCCACCGGATAGCTCGTTAGGCATATTTCTTTGTTTATGGCTTAAACCTACTTCCGAAAGAGCTTGTATAACCTTCCTTTTGATTTGTCTTCGCGGCACTCCGGTTACTTGTGGAACAAATGCAATATTGTCGTAAACATTTCTGTCTTCCAACAATTTGAAATCTTGAAAAATAACGCCAATCTTTCTTCTAAGATAAGGTAAATCCTTTTCTTTGATTGTATTAGAGGAATATTCACCGACTTGTACATAACCCGATTGAGGAATGATATTCATGTAAATCATCTGAAGAAAAGTTGTTTTACCCGAACCACTCTTACCGATTAAGAAAACAAATTCACCCGGTTCACACTCGAAATTGAGGTCGTTAAAAACAGGCTGGTTCGGATATGCAAATTCAACATTATTAAAAGCGAGCATTATAGTTTACCCAAAACAAATTGTACTCTTTCCGAATTTCTTGAAGCGTCATCAAAAGTAAAACATTTGAAACAGTCAATTACTCTCATCTTGGAATCCTCTGCGAAAATAAAATACTCT
>CAYLVF010000491.1:0-2059 GCA_964387045.1 uncultured Melioribacter sp.
TCTCTGCTGAAAATCTTGTTACAGCCAAAATTCTGGAAGCCGCAACTGTTAAAGCACCTTATCTTGGCATAGCAGCAATCTTAATTGTCTTGGCTGCAGTTATCGCAATGTTTAAACTGCCCAAAATTAATGGAGAACAAGAACCTATTGAAATTGTTTTACCGGAAAAAAAACGAAAAAGTGCATGGAGTTTTCGCCATCTCACTTTAGGCGCTGTTGGAATATTTTTTTTCGTTGGTGCTGAGGTTGCTATTGGTAGTTTTTTAGTAAACTATATATCACAAGATTTTGTACTCGGTATCAAAGAAGCAGAAGCCGGAAAGTATATTTCATTCTATTGGGGTGGGGCAATGGTAGGCAGGTTCATTGGATCTTATGTCTTAACAAAATTAGATTCAGGCAAAGTACTTTCTTTTAATGCTGCAGTTGCATCAATTCTAGTAATAACGACAATGGTAACAACCGGTCATGTAGCAATGTGGTCAATATTATTGGTCGGTCTATTCAACTCAATAATGTTCTCCAATATTTTTGCCCTTTCAATAGAAGGGTTGGGAAAATTTCGTTCTCAAGGTTCTGGAATTTTATTTGCAGCAAATGTAGGTGGTGCAATTATACCCTTGCTTCAAGGTTCTCTTGCAGATACAATCGGAATCCAGCATGCATTCATCATACCTGTTTTTTGTTATTGGTATTTAATTTTTTACGGTATGAAAGGTTCTAAGAAAGTTCAACTCAATAACCAAGCCTATTAATTTGATTATTGATATCCGCAAAACTCCTGTAATTTCTATTTACCTGGAATTGTCAACCAAAATGATCTCATGATCTTTTATGTCGAAAGTACTTACTCCTCTAAGGTTGTCTGATGAAATTTAATGCATTAGTTAACGAACTCGGTAAAATAGGAGAGTACAAAAAGTATTCCTTTACACTTACATGCGAAAACACTGTGCTTAAATTGTGCTTATTTTCACTCCAAGACAATCCAAAACAAACCATTTTACTTTTAGCTTAAAGGGAAGGGAAATAAAAAAACCTTGATTATAGTTTCTAATCAAGGTTTTTAAGTGGAGCTAAGCGGGATCGAACCGCTGGCCTCTTGAATGCCATTCAAGCGCTCTCCCAGCTGAGCTATAGCCCCAATTAATTTAAAAATGTTGAACCAAATCTACTCAAGAATTACTGAATTTTCAATTTGTCTCTCTTACTTTCTCTCAATCCTATTAACTATATGAGAAATTTGATCTATTCCGGTCTGTAACTTTCGAAGTTCTGCTTCCAGTAGATAGGTTCGGTATGCTTCCATAGTTTCTTTGCCCCCGAGTAACCAATTTATATCACAACCTTGTCGCAAAAGTTTTGCAAGAATTTTTGCACCCGGTTCTCGTTTGCCGCTGATGTATTGTTGAAGTTGTTGAGGAGAAATTCTCATTGCTTCGGCAAGTTTTTTAAGTGTGCCGTATTTCCGTTTAGCAAATATTCGTATTCTCTCACCCAAAATAACAGGTAGTTTGCTTTCTTCAAATAAGTCAAGCGTTTCTTTTGGCTTTTCATCATCAAAAAGAGCTAAATCAAATTGGTAGTCGTCAAGTATGGATTTAATTTTATTAAAAAGATCTTCATCAAGAATTGGTGCGTCATTTAATAAATAGGTAAGAGTTTGGTTATGAATACCAAGCTTATCGGCTAACCAACTTTGTTTTATGCCGAATGTATGAAGAAGATATTTTATTTCTTCTTGTCGGGTCAATTAAAAGCCGTAAAAGTTGACTTATTGATTAATAAAGATAACAAAAATTCATTTAATAGTCTTTTCAAAGAAAAAATATTTTTCCTTCATTTATGCAGTTTTTGATAACAAGTAAAATGTTAATAAATAATTAACTTTCAAAAAAAGAGGTAAATGAATAATTTTACTGCTTATGAAATTCATTGCTGAAAGTTCTGTATATAAATATATCCTAAAAATGGCTCTCCCCGCAATTGCCGGACTGTCTACGCAAATGGTTGTTTCACTTGTGGATACTGCAATGGTTGGTCGTTTACCCGATGCAGA
>CAYLVF010000492.1:0-2055 GCA_964387045.1 uncultured Melioribacter sp.
GACAGCAAGATAGGATTAATGGATTATCTACAGATGGAAGGAATGGCTTACCGGTTAGTACCCGGGAAAAGTGAAAGCTCAATTACTAACGTCAATCCAGAAATAATTGAACAGCAATTATTCAATATACCTGAAGGACACAGTAAAACTTATCAACCGGGTTTTAAGTTCCGCGGAATGGATGATCCGACAATATTCTTAAACGATAATGAAGTTCGAATGATGCAGAATTACCGCAACTCGTTTATTAAGTTGGCTCTTTACTATTTATATGAAACCGGAGAAAATGAAAAAGTAATTAGTGCACTAGATAAAATGCAGGAACGGCTTCCGCGCGAAGTACTCCCGGTAGATCATAGAATATTATTCGATGTAGCAAATATTTATTATGAAGCCGGTGCATTTGAAAAGTACGTTGAGATTTCTGCCGAGGTACAGATTATTGCAGAAAAAAAATTGGAAGAGAATCCAACTGATTTTCAAAGCTCGTATAATCCGTATAGATTGTTACTCGATATTTACGAGAAGACCGGACAATATTCAAAAGCTATTCAGTTGGTTGATCAGATCGATTCTTACTTACCCGGTGATCCATCCGTTCAATCATTGAGAAGAAGATTTGAAAGATTAAGTAAGTCTATGGATCAAATGGAATTGGATAAGAATATTTTAATTCCTGATACAAATCAATAAAATTCTTCGCATCTATTAAAAAAGCGTTCCGTTGAGAACGCTTTTTTTTATAAGCTGACAATTTTATATCCATTAAACCTAGTAATCAATCACAACAATTTTCAGTTCATTTGAATCATTGACCTCCTTCAATACCGATTCAATTTCAAACGGATCGGAGGGTGATGAAATATGTGATAAGAACTGATCATAACCGGCAAGTACTCTTAACATAAGTTTCTTATCTATTTTTTGTCCGCCGGTTGCGGCAGCGGATTTATTATTAAAGATGACTACTTTAATAGGAACTTGTCTATTGACTGCTTCCATCAAACCAAGTTGTCCTGCAGAAAGGAAACCAAAATCACCTGTAAGCGCCCACACATTTTTATTCCCAGCAAGATAAGCTCCAATAGCTAACGGAATACTTCCACCGATATACGTAACAATATCGATTGCGTTATAAGGCGGAAATGCGAACGAACTTGAGATACTTGTATCGCCGGTAGTAATATTTCGCTTAACAGACTTGAAGATTTCGAAAAACGGGATATACTTATAAGCAGACTCAAGATACTTCTCCGGTAAATCTTTAGGTATATTCGGCAGCGCCGGTTTTTTAAGAATACTTCTATCGCCTTCAAATTTTTTAGCCGCAAACACTTTGTATTGATAGTCTGATAAAAAAGGATGGACAACGTGGTGATAAACATCTCTTTTATAAGAAAAATTTCTTTCTAATTTAGTTCGTCTTTCAAATTCATACATATCATCAACTACTGAAGCATCTATAATTAATACAAAGGGCAAAAGCATTCTTTCCGATTCACGATAAGCACTAATTATATCTTCATAAATTAATTCAGGGGAAGCAACACGATGAGGAATTCCGCTCCCTCTCAGCAAAGGTTCAATTTCCAAAATATTATCCGAACTTTTTCCGGTTTTATCATCAAAAATAATTGAAACAAATCCGGCAGAAATATCGGTATATAGCGCATCTGTCAATGAATTCATTGCCTTAGCAATCCCTTGTGATTTGCCTAAAAAAGCTGAACGTTTTCCGCAGATAGCTGCCGAGTGAGCGATTGTAAAAGCAACTTCTTCATGAAATGATGGCGGGAATTGTTTAAATGTCTTCGAATTAAAATCATTATAAACTTGACTTCCACCTAATCCCGGCACATTGGTAACAACCGAAACTCCCAAATCAATAAATGATTGAGCTATTATTTCCGAAATTTTTGTTGACATTTTATTACCTATTAATTTTTATTGTTTGCAAGCGATTTAAAATCATTGCCTGTAGGATTCTGGAATATTCTAAGATCAAATTGCGGAACAACTGCAAAAATATGATCAAAAATATCTGATTGAATATCT
>CAYLVF010000493.1:0-2054 GCA_964387045.1 uncultured Melioribacter sp.
ATTCCACAAATCGATGATAACTTTTCAGCTATTGCAGTCGATCTAATCGGACATGGTAAATCTTCTTCACCGAAAAATTCCGATTTATACGAAATAGAATCGGTGAATGCTCAACTTAAAACTATCATCGAATCACTTAAGATTGACAAAGTAATATTAGCCGGCTATTCCATGGGGGGCAGAGCTGCATTAAACTTTGCAAATGAATTCCCAACTTTAATTAAAGGATTAATTCTTGAAAGCACTTCAGCAGGAATAATTGATATCAAAGAACGCAATGAACGATATCAAAGCGATTTATTGTTATCAAAAAGAATCTTAAACGAAGGTATAGAAAAATTTTTTGATTACTGGATTAACCTCCCGATATTCTCTTCACAAAAAAAATTACCACAAGATAAATTGGAAGATGTACGAAACAAAAAGTTAAACAATGATCCAATAGGATTATCAAATTCATTGCTTGGATTAAGTACAGGTAAAATGCCTCCACTATATGATAAGTTAAGTAATTTCAATTTTCCCGTTCTTCTTTTAACAGGTGAATTGGATACAAAATACTGTGATAGAAATTCTAAAATGAATTCTCTATTTCCTTTATCCGAACTAATAATTGTTAAAGGAGCAGGACACAATATCCATTTAGAAATGCCTTCCGATTTTGTTATTTTAGTCAACAGTTTTCTGAGAACTAATTTCATATAAAAATTTGTTAATAATAGAAAGGTTTTGAAATGAGCTTTAATTGGCAAAAAGTTAAAGACTATACTGATATTACTTACGAAAAGATGGACGGCATCGCTAAAATTACAATCAATCGTCCCGAAAAACGCAATGCATTTAGACCAGAAACAGTATTAGAGTTACATGAAGCATTTTTAGATTCACGTGAAGATCCGAGCATTGGTGTAATTTTGTTAACGGGCGCCGGTCCGGCAAAAGATGGTAAGTATGCATTTTGTTCCGGCGGCGATCAGGGTATAAGAGGTGATAAAGGATACATCGGCGGAGATGGGGTTCCTCGTCTTAATATTTTAGATGTTCAAAAAACAATCCGAAGTTTACCTAAACCTGTAATTGCGCTTGTTGCCGGGTATGCAATCGGCGGTGGACACGTACTCCACGTTGTTTGTGATTTAACTATTGCTGCTGATAATGCAATATTTGGTCAAACCGGACCAAAAGTTGGAAGTTTCGACGGAGGTTTCGGTTCAAGTTATTTGGCTAGTATTGTCGGACAAAAAAAGGCACGCGAAATTTGGTACTTATGCCGTCAGTATAATGCCGAAGAAGCTGAAAAAATGGGACTCGTTAATAAAGTTGTTCCGGTTGAAGAACTTGAAGAAGAAGGTGTTCTGTGGGCGCGAGAAATTTTGGAGAAAAGTCCGCTTGCAATTAGATGTTTGAAATCTGCTTTCAATGCCGATCTTGACGGACAGCAGGGAATTCAAGAACTTGCGGGCAATGCAACTTTATTATACTATATGAGCGAAGAAGCACAAGAAGGACGCAACGCATATAATGAAAAACGTAAACCGGATTTTTCAAAATTTCCGAGAGTACCTTAGTTATTAATTTATATGTATCAAAACATAAAAGAAATATCGAAGTTGGAAAGCTGGGTTTTAGCAAGCCGACCAAAAACTTTACCCGCTGCGGTTATGCCGGTTTTTGTAGGTACTTCAATTGCTATTTATGATAATGTATTTACTCCTTCAGCCGCTATTATTGCACTTATATGTTCACTGCTTATTCAAATAGGTACAAATTTTACAAATGACCTTTATGATTATCTAAAAGGTACAGATAAGAAAGATAGAGTTGGTCCGACTCGCGTTTTGGTTTCCGGTTTAATTTCGGTAAAGGAAATGAAGTTTGGGATAACCTTAGTATTTGGAACTGCTTTTATACTCGGACTTTACTTGGTATATCTTGGCGGCTTATTTATTCTGTTTATAGGAATACTTTCATTGCTTGCCGGTTATGCTTATACAGCCGGTCCATATCCGCTTGCATATAATGGTTTGGGAGATATTTTTGTTTTTGTTTTTTTC
>CAYLVF010000494.1:0-2051 GCA_964387045.1 uncultured Melioribacter sp.
TCATATTATTACTTGGTTATTGTAGATAGGCAAATATAAAAAAAGCGTCTCAATAAACGAGACGCTTTAAGAGATTTTCTGGAGGTGTTCTGCTGCTATTTCGGGATTTCCAGTCCAACGAATCTTGTATTACCTTGTGAATCAACAACTTTGAGGAGTACGGCATCAGCGGCTTTGGATTTGATAATATCCTCAAAATCCATAACATTATCTATTGCATTTCTATCGACTTCGGTAATTACTAATCCTCTGCCCAGTCCTTGATCAAAAGCCTTGCTGAACCTTTTTACTTCTGTAATAATAATTCCGTTATCAACCTTAAAGTTTTTGAGTTGCTCACTTGACATATCTTTTACTTTTAACCCAATATTTTCAATTTCGAGTTCGGTAATTCGTTTATCTAAATCACGTTCTGGTTTCTTTTCATTTGATGCAGAGACAACAGTTTCATCATCATCACGAGCTTTCAAAGTGACAGTTCTGGTAATTATTTTACCATTTCTGAATAATGATAATGTTACAGAATCGCCCGCTCTCTGTTTTGCAATGTAAGATTGTAATTCGTTTGGTTGATTTACTTCGACATCATCTACTTTGAGAATAACATCGCCGGCTTGAATATCTTCCTTTGAAGCTGCACCATCTTCCATTACATCCTGAATTAAAACTCCTTTGGGTTTATCAAGACCAATTGCTTTCGCAGTAGCCGCATTTACTGCTTCAATTCTAACACCAATGTAACCTCTTTTAATACTTCCGAATGCAATTAAATCTCTTGCGACAGATTTCGCAAGGTTAATCGGAATTGCAAAACCATAACCAATGTAGCTTGATGTAATTCCATCTGTAGCGATTGCGGTATTAATTCCAATAACGGCGCCGCTCAAATCAACTAAAGCACCTCCGCTGTTTCCTCTATTAATTACTGCATCGGTCTGAATATAGTTTTCAACTCCATAACTGTCTCTAATAAGATTAAGGCTTCTACCGGTCGCACTTACAATTCCGGCAGTTACTGTAGATGTAAAAGCTAATGGATTACCGATAGCCATAACCCACTGCCCTACTTTTATTTTATCCGAATCACCTAAAAAGGCAACATCAAGGTCATCGGCATCAATTTTAATTACGGCGAGATCGGTCAGCGGATCGGTTCCGACAACCTCAGCATCAAAAGTTCTTCGATCGGATAAATCGACAGTTACTTGGGATGCATTATCAACAACGTGATTATTTGTTAGAATATAACCGTCCTCAGAAATAATTACCCCGCTTCCTGAGCCTTGTCTTTCTCTAGGAATGTCTTCTCTAAACGGCATGAAAAAATGAAATGGATCGCGCCTGCTTTCGTCTCTTTCAATTCTAGAAATTACTCTTACTTGAACAATCGACGGAGTTACTTTTTCGGCAACCTCAATAAAAGCATTATTAAACGAAAGTAATTCCGGATCTATATTTTGAACCGGTGCTTCTTGAGACCCGATAACAACTTCGGCTAACGAAGGTCTTACCCAGCCAAAATTTGAAACTAAGATTGCACCAAAAAGGACTCCAACAACAAGCAGAGTTACCGCCGCAGTAATATTTTTAATACGCATGATTTATCCTCCAAATGAAACGCTTATCTTATAGTGTGTAAATTGATTTTAACCCTTTAAATTCCGGAACGTGATACTTTAGAAATTTTTCAAAAAACTGAATCAATTTCTTTAAGTTTTCGAATGAATAAGTACATTGATTTTGTTTAGCGCTTAGACAAGTCAATAAATTGAAAAGTTCCTTTGAAAATTCATAGTTAACTATCTCATTTTTTCCGCAATCCGAACATAAAAAACCTCTTTCATGGTTATAGTAAATTACTTCCGAATCAGTCAAATCTTTATTGCATTTTTTACATTTATATTCTTTCAAAGAATATCCTAATTCATCAAGGAAAAACATGAAGTACTTCACAAATAATAATTGCGGACTATCTATCGAATCGTTCATCATATCCAAAATTTTTACGGAACCTTTGTATAATTTTTTATTGACCTCATTGGCAATAGTAA
>CAYLVF010000495.1:0-2048 GCA_964387045.1 uncultured Melioribacter sp.
AGGATATTACTATTATTGTAACAGTATATGAACCTGATCCTTCAAAATGGATTGAATTTGAGAGGAGGAAAACATGAAATGTATTGTTTGTAAAAGTGTAGATATTGAATCAAAGAAAGTCGATGAAGAAATCAAGTTAAACAATGATATTGTCCTGGTAAATACAGAAGTATTGGTCTGTAATAATTGCGGTGAAAGGTACTACGATCGAAAAACTATTCAACAACTTGAATCGATTAAAGAAAAAATTGAGAAGAAAGAAATTTCATTTGAAAACATCGGCAATGTTTTACGACCTAAAGTGGCTTAATGTAAATGTTTGATAAAGCATGGTCGTCAATGATCAATATACTGAAATCAGAATTATCACCCCCAATTTTAACAAATCTTGCCCCCAACCTTTAAGGCGGGGACGGACCTTTATTCGCGTTTTTATTTTGACGTTTCACTTTTCACTTTTCACATTTGACTATACCTTTACACTTTACAATTTGCCTGTCCACCGGAGTCATTTTGACGTAGGTGGGAGTTTTTCACTTTGAGTTTTGATCTCGATTCTCAATACTAAAATCTAATTCGCAAATTCGTCAATTCGTTAATCCGTAAATTCACTAAATCCATCAATCCGAAAATATAATAAAGCTATGCAACTCAATAAAAACACTAAAATCTACATCGCTGGACACGCCGGTATGGTCGGCTCGGCAATCTTTAGAAAATATAAATCTGAGGGTTATGAGAATATCGTCACTAGAAATTATCCGGATCTTGATTTAATTAATCAATCTCAAGTAAATAAATTCTTCGAAGAAGAAAAACCGGAAGTAGTAATTATTGCAGCTGCCAAAGTAGGCGGAATTCTTGCAAATAATACTTATCGAGCAGAATTTATTTACGATAACCTAATGATCGAAGCGAACATCATACACGCTGCATATAAAAACAAAGTGGGAAAATTAATCTTTCTCGGCAGTTCCTGTATTTATCCAAAATTCGCACCGCAGCCGATGAAAGAAGAACACTTACTAACCGGCGAACTAGAACAGACAAACGAACCATACGCGATAGCAAAAATAGCCGGAATAAAACTCTGCGAAAATTATTACAAACAATACGACTGTAACTATTATTCCGTAATGCCCACAAACCTCTACGGCCCAAACGATAATTTCAATTTAGAAACATCACACGTTTTACCAGCTCTAATACGCAAATTCCATGAAGCAAAAATGCAGCGGCCAACTTCCAACGGTCAGCATTCAGAAAACCCAAACAATGTCATTCTGAATGAAGCGAAGCGGAATGAAGAATCTCATTCTCCCTCTCTCCCCATCACCCCCTCTGTGACTCTCTGGGGCACCGGCACCCCAAAACGCGAATTCCTCTACGTAGAAGACCTGGCAGATGCAGTCGTCTACCTTATGAACAAAATAAACGCAAAAGATCTATACGAACAAGGACTAACACACATCAACATCGGAACCGGTGAAGATCTATCAATCGCAGAACTAGCAGACACAATTAAAAACGTAGTCGGATTCGAAGGCGAAATAAAATACGACTCAACCAAACCCGACGGCACCCCAAGAAAACTTATGGACGTATCACGATTACATGAACTAGGCTGGAAACACAAAACATCACTCGAAGAAGGAATCAAAAAAACATACCAATGGTTTCTGGAAAAGCAGAAGCAAGAATTAAGGAGTAAGTAGTAAGAATGGGAAAAGCAAAAGACTTTACAGATTTGGTGGTATGGCAAAAAGCGCATGAATTTGTACTGAATGTCTATTTAATCACAAAGAAGTTTCCAAAAGAAGAATTATATGGCCTGACTTCGCAATTTCGACGTGCTGCTGTTTCGATACCGGCTAATATTCATCCAGCCAAATAGTTTTAGATTTTGAAAGATTTTTATTTTACATATGTTCAAAAAAATATTTCTGCTTATGTTAATAAAATAATTTACGACCTCAAAGAAATTCCGTTTAGAAATTATGCGTAATGGAGCGTGTAACAGAAAAATCTGCCTGCCCGTCCGTAATCCG
>CAYLVF010000496.1:0-2043 GCA_964387045.1 uncultured Melioribacter sp.
ATCGAACCTTTGAAAAAGTTTTTATCGGTTAACACTGAGATTCCAGCAACTTCATTTTCAAAATATATTTTTGCAATGTCCAAGTGATTGAAATTCTCTCTAATTATTCCTTTTGAAGGAGATGCTTTTTTGATCTCTGCGATTATCGAAATGTTTTTATCCATTGAAATATTTTCATAAAGACTAAGAGTTTCTTTTCCGAAATATTCATAATCGGAAAAACGCGAAAGAGAAAATTCTTTTCGGAGTTTTTTCACTTCTTCTTTTTTCACTTCTACAATTTCATCGAGGATTGTCATTTGTGTTTATCACCGAATTCTTTTAACTCTTTCAACTTTTTTAATTTCGCACCGGAATCGATTGATTCTTCAGCAATGTTAATGCACTCTTTTAAATCATCTGATAAACCGGAAGCTTTAATTGCCATTGCAGCATTTGCTACAACAACTTCATACGGTGCTCCTTTATATTTACTTGAAAAGACATCAAAAATAATTTGTGCATTTTCTTTTGCCGAACCGCCTTGAAGTTGTTCCAAGGTTGCTTTAGGATAACCGAAGTTGTCGTTTGTCAATGAATAGAAGTACATTGAATGATCGCGGTTAACTTCATAAACTTTTGTTATATCGGTTAGTGTAATTTCGTCATATCGATTGCTTGTACAGAGGAATGCAACTTTCTCCATTTCGAGTAATCTAATTGCATCTGTCATTAATCGAGCTACATCATCGTTGAAAGTTCCAATTAACTGATGTTTGACTCCGGCTGGATTTGTAAGTGGACCTAGTATGTTAAAAATTGATCGAAACTCTAATTCTTTTCTTATCGGTGCGACGTGTTTCATCGCAGGGTGATAAAGCGGTGCGAATAAAAATGCGATACCAATTTCATTCAGTGCTTTCTCGGATAACTCCGGATTCAACTGAACATCAACACCAAGTTCGTGAAGCACATCGGAACTTCCGCTTCTGCTTGATATTGAACGGTTGCCGTGTTTAGCGACGCTCACACCGGCGCCGGCAACAACGAACGATACAGCGGTGGAAATATTAAATGTTCCCGATCCGTCACCCCCTGTCCCGCAGACATCAATTACTCTATCATTTTCACATTTTATTTTAATAACTTTTTCGCGCATTGCCTTTACAAATCCGGCTACTTCTTCCGATGTTTCACCTTTTATTTTGAGGGCAGTAAGCAGTGATGCAATTTTCGAATTATTCTCGTTACCGCTCATTATTGAATACATAACTTTGTATGCTTCATCGAATGTTAAGTTATGTCCTTCAATTACTTTTTCTAATTGTTCTTTCATAGTTCCAACCAATTTTTAATTAAATTATAACCTTGAGGAGTCAAAACCGATTCTGGATGAAATTGAATTCCCTCGATCGGATATTCTTTATGTCTTATTCCCATTATTACGTTGTCATTTGTTTGTGATGTAACGACAAGTTCATCTAAAAACGAATTGTTCTTTAATGCAAGAGAATGATAACGTCCAGCTTCAAAGTTTTGAGGAATGTTTTTATAAATTTTTTGATCATCATGAATGATGGTTGATGTTTTCCCGTGCATTAAAGTCGGTGCGTTAGTAACTTCGCCGCCGAATGTTATTCCGATTGCTTGATGACCGAGGCAAACGCCAAGTATTGGAAGTTCTTTCCCAAATTCTTTTATAACATCGAGCGATACTTTTGAATCTTCCGGTTTACCCGGACCGGGGGAGATCACAATTTTATCAACATTCATTTTGCGAATCTCATCAACAGTCGTTTTATCGTTTCGTTTTACGATTATATCATTCGTAAAACTTCCGATAAGCTGAACGAGATTAAACGTAAACGAATCGTAGTTATCAATTACTAATATTCTCATCTAAGTCCTCTGCAAACTTTAGTGCTTTTCTTAATACGGCTGATTTATTTTGAATCTCATAAAATTCATTTTCGGGAATACTGTCTGCGACAATCCCCGCACCGGCTTGCCAATAAACTTTTGAATCTTTTGAAAAGAGTGTTCTGATTGCAATACACATATCGA
>CAYLVF010000497.1:0-656 GCA_964387045.1 uncultured Melioribacter sp.
TAATCATAATCTTAATCGCCTTAGTTATGAGAAAGTGAGAGTAAGATTAAGAGTATGATTAAGATTAAGAGGAGATAATATGAAAATAGAAAAAAGCAAAAGATTATTTGAAGAAGCACAAAGGTATATTCCTGGTGGAGTTAATTCTCCTGTAAGAGCATTTAAGTCAGTAGGTGGTGATCCTTTATTTATAACAAAAGGACACGGTTCAAAAATGATTGATGCCGATGGCAATGTATATATCGATTACATTGGAAGCTGGGGACCACATTTGTTTGGACATAACCCATCTTTTATAAAAGATGCGCTTCTTAAACAAATTGAAAACGGAGTAAGTTTTGGAGCACCGACAGAAATAGAAATAAAAATGGCAGAGATCATTACCGAACTTGTCTCATCTGTTGAAATGGTAAGAATGGTAAACAGCGGAACCGAGGCAACAATGAGCGCTGTTCGCGCTGCACGTGGTTTTACTGGTAAAGCAAAATTTATAAAATTTGAAGGCTGTTATCACGGTCATGCTGATTACTTTTTAATTAAAGCAGGATCAGGTGCACTAACACTTGGTGTTCCAACAAGTCCCGGTGTTACAAAAGGAAATGCAGCAGATACATTAATGGCAGACTTCAACGATATCATTTCAGTTAAGAAATTAG
>CAYLVF010000497.1:666-2039 GCA_964387045.1 uncultured Melioribacter sp.
ATTGCCGCCATTATACTCGAACCGATTGCAGGTAATATGGGAGTAATTCCTTCAACAAAAGAATTTTTAATTGAGCTAAGAGAGTTATGTGATAACGAAGGAATTGTTTTAATTTTCGATGAAGTTATGACCGGATTTAGAGTTGCAAAAGGCGGCGCACAGGAAGTGTTTGGTATCAAACCTGATTTAACAACTTTCGGAAAAATTATCGGAGGCGGCTTGCCTGTCGGTGCATTTGGTGGAAAGAAAGAAATAATGGAAAGAATCGCTCCGGTCGGACCAATATATCAAGCCGGTACTTTAAGCGGCAATCCTCTTGCTATGGCAGCTGGTTTTGCTGCTTTAACTGAAATTAAAAATAATAATGATCTGTATAATATACTTGAAGAAAAATCTTCTTACTTAGAAGAAGGAATGAAAGAAAATCTAAAAAAATTAGGGAAGAATTATTACATGACACGAATCGCTTCAATGTCTTGTATGTTTTTCACGGAAGATGAGGTTACTGATTTCAAAAGTGCAGTTAAATCAGATACAAAACTTTACGGAAAATATTTTAACGAGATGTTAAAGAGTGGTGTTTATTTAGCGCCTGCACAATTTGAGGCGATGTTTGTTTCTACTGCACATACTAAGGAAGATTTAAATCAAACTATTGAAGCACATTACATGTCGCTCAAGTCATTGCTTTGATATTTTTTTATCTGTAATTTTCTGTAAGTATAACAATTAAATTTTGCTATGGGGCAAACACAGTTACTATTAATCACACTTGGTGTTATAATTGTCGGTACGGCAGTTATTATTGGTATGAATTTATTCCAAGCAAATGCGATTGAGGCAAATAGGAACGGTATAACAAACGATTTACTTTCAATCGCGAACATGTCCCAAGCTCACTTTAAGAAAACAACCCAGCTTGGCGGCGGCAACAGAAATTTCCAAGGATTCACAATTCCAAAGAATATGCAATCGAATGAAAATGGTGATTATACAATTGTTTATTTGCGGCAGGATCAAGCACTCTTTCAGGGAGTCGGTAAAGAGCCGGTAGGAGCGGGTGTTGGGTGTGATCAAAGCCAACAATATGTAACTCACAGAATATTGGTTTACCCGGATTCTGTTCGTGTGCAAATTGTTTATTAATTTTTTTCTTCTAGTGCAAAGGCACCTTCCGAAGTCCACCAAGGACGAATTTTATACAACAATCTATCATTAATAACAGCAGGGTCGCTTTCACAAAGTTTTTGTGCTTCTTCATATGAATCTGTTTTAAGAATCCAAATACCGCCGCCATTCTCATCGCCGAAGGGGCCTGCACATAACAACTTCCCGGCTTCAGCCATTACTTTCATATTATCCATATGCCCTTT
>CAYLVF010000498.1:0-2038 GCA_964387045.1 uncultured Melioribacter sp.
GTTGAAGAAATGCAGCAAGTCGCCCGTGCAAATTTAATTTTCGGTTTGCATGTTCACATCGGTATTGATGATAAAGAAAGAGCTATTCACATAATGAATGCAGCAAGATATTTTCTTCCTCATATATTTGCACTTTCAACCAACTCGCCTTTTTGGAAGGGGAGAAATACTGGATTCAAATCTTACCGTTCAAAAATATTCGATAGATTTCCCAGAACCGGAATACCGGATCATTTTAATAGTCACAGCGAATATCTTTTGTATGTAGACCTTCTTGTAAAAACAAAATGCATTGAAGACCCAAGTAAAATTTGGTGGGATATTCGTCCGCATCCCAAATATCCGACTCTTGAATTCCGTATTTGTGATGTACAAATGAAAGTTGAAGAAACAATTGCCATTGCAGCCCTAATTCAAGCAGTAGTTGCTAAACTATATAAATTGATAGACCAAAATCTTGGCTTCCGTCTATATAGAAGATTGATGATTAATGAAAACAAATGGCGTGCATCGCGTTACGGAGTCGAAGGGAAATTAATTGATTTCGGTAAACAAAAAGAAGTACCAACACGAGAGCTTGTCGGCGAACTTTTAGATTTTGTTGATGATGTTCTCGATGAACTTGATAGCCGCGAAGAAATTAAATACGTGTATAACATTCTAGATAATGGTACAGGTGCTAAACGACAACTTCGAATATTTGAAGAGACACAAAGTCTCGAAAAAGTAGTTGACCATATTATTGAACAAACAAATCTGAATCTTGATCGATAATGATTCCCGAAGTACGTGAAAAATACAATAGTGCGTTCTCTCAAGAAAAATATCAAAATTTCTTAGGTGAGATTTGGCATTACACTAATAGTGTAGTCGATTTCAGAATCTGTGAAACCCCTCTATTTATTGACGATGACCTAAATAAAAAATTAATTGAAGCGGCGGATGAAATAATTGCTTCGATTGATACGAATGAGTTTAGACAAAACTGTAAGTATGGACTCCCCAGTGATTATCAAATCCCTAACGAAACTGAAAACCCTCTCTTTCTTCAAATTGATTTTGGTATTACAAGAAATGAGTCAGGTGAAATCATTCCAAAACTAATTGAACTGCAAGGGTTTGCATCTCTTTATATGTATCAGGCATTTCTCAGCAAGATGATATTAAAACATTTCGTTATTAGTGATGAGTTTACTTCGTTTTACAACGGATTTAATATCAACACATTTGAAAAATATTTTAAGAAAATAATTCTAGGCAATTCCAATCCGGAGAACGTAATCTTGCTCGAGATAGATCCGCATAACCAAAAAACAAGAATTGATTTTTATTTAACAGCAGAAAATTGCGGGTTAGCAATAGTTGATATTCGTGATCTAAAAATACGCGGCAGAAAATTATACTATAAAAAAAATGGAGTTGAAATACCCGTTGAACGAATTTACAACCGCGTAATCTTTGACGAACTTGAAAGAAAGAATGTCGAAATTAATTTTGATTTGCGCAACGATATTGATGTTACTTGGCTTGGTCATCCGAATTGGTTTTTCAAAATAAGCAAACATAGCTTGCCGATGATAAAAAGTAGATACGCACCCAATAGTTTTTATCTCGATCAACTGAATAATTATCCGGATGATTTAGAGAACTATGTACTCAAACCTCTTTATTCCTTTGCCGGTTCGGGTGTTGAAGTGAATGTAACTATTGATCAACTTAATTCCATCATAGATAAACAAAATTTTCTTCTGCAAGAAAAAGTTGAGTATGCTCCTTTAATAAAAACCCCGGAAGGCTTTTCAAAAGCTGAAATAAGGTTGATGTATATTTGGGAGAAAAAACCAATCTTGGTCAATAATTTATTACGCACCGGACGCGGTAAAATGATGGGAGTTGATTACAATAAAGGTTTTAATTGGATCGGTGCTTCAATAGGTTTTTATCAAAATAAATCATAGAATTCTAATTCTGCACTTCATTATATTTCCTTCAACAAAAAACTAAACTCAGCGAGAAAACCATGTTTACTAGATTATTA
>CAYLVF010000499.1:0-2033 GCA_964387045.1 uncultured Melioribacter sp.
CACTACAAAGGATAAATTTTTCTCGATCATAGCACACGATCTTAAAAATCCTTTCATTACAATTATGGGATTTTCCGATATCCTTCTTGCTGATTATAATGAATTATCTGATGAGGAAAGAAAGTATTATATCGAAGAGATGAAAAAATCTGCCGATTTATCGCATGATTTACTACAAAATCTGTTACAATGGTCTAGAGCACAAACCGGTAGAATAGATTACCAACCTGAAAAACTAAATTTATTAGAAACAATCGAAGAAAATTTTGTTCTAATAAAAAAATCGGCGGAAAACAAAATGATTGAATTGAATCATAATATTTCGAAAGATGTATTTGTTAATGCCGATGAAGCTATGCTGAATACAGTATTTCGTAACTTATTAACCAACGCTATTAAATTCAGTAATAAGAACGGGAAAATTTCAGTGACGGTTAGCGATAACGAGTATTCATTTTTAATCAATGTGAGGGATACTGGTATCGGAATGAACAAAGAAAGAGTAAATGCATTGTTTAAATTAGATTCTACAAATTCTACGGCAGGTACTAGCGGTGAAGCCGGAACCGGACTTGGTTTGATACTTTGCAAAGAATTCATTGAGAAACATGGCGGTAAAATTTGGGTAGAAAGTGAAGAAGGTAAAGGTTCAACATTCAGTTTTACTCTGCCAAAATTCAGCTAATAACTTTACCTTCTTCGAGAATTTAATTATTACTCGATAGATCAAATACTTTTTTTAAACATCTTAATATCCATCCCGTCCCATCAAGTTATTTGGTCAAAATCATTTTCTTTGTTTCGGAAAATTGTCCCATGGTAAGTTGATAGAAATATATTCCGCTGCTTAGATCGTTTGCGTCAAATTCAACTTCATAACTTCCGGGTTCAAGCTGTCTGTTAATGAGAGTTCTAATTTCTCTTCCAAGTACATCATACACAATTAATTGTAAGTGCTGACCCCCAACATTAGGGGTTGTGAATTTTATCTTTGTGGCAGGATTGAAAGGATTCGGATAATTTTGATATAATTCAAATTGTTGATCGAGATTTTCTGCTCTGCCAACGTTCGTTGTTACTTCTTCTTTAATTAAAGTAACAGTATTAATTTCAATATCGGTTAGTCTTTGCACTTGACCGCTAGGCCATTCAACAATTACCGAATCAATACTTGCGGCATCACCTAAACCGAAATGCGCCTCAAGATTTTGTCCGCAGTACCCGTTTTGACCTTCAACTCTTCTTGCCTGCCATATATGATTACCGTTAATGTTCGCTCTTACTCTTACAACACTGCCAATACCGCTTCTATTACTTTTCACACCTTCGAGATTGATAACAATCCAATTATTATCTCCGCCGTTATTTAGAAACAACGCATTGTTTTCGTTTGCGCCGAAACATTTAGCCATTGCAAGATCTAAATAACCGTCTCTATTGAAATCTCCGAAACTTACCCCGTAAGTCCAGCCGCCTACTTCAGTAATATTATTCTCTACTTTAGTAAAGGTTCCGTCACCGTTGTTTAGGTAGAAAAAGTTATCTATTTCGGCACCGTTTGCGAAAGCATTACCAACATACAAATCTATAAAACCATCGTTGTTTACGTCACCCCAATCACTTCCTGCCGAATAACCGCCATCATTTACAATATCCCCTTCGGTAATTTGTGTGAATATTCCGTCTCTATTATTACGATATAGTGAATTTGTATTTCCGTCTCTGTTAGTAAGAAAAAGATCAAAGTAACCGTCATTATCATAATCAATCCAGTTACTGCTCCATGATGTTTTCCCATCATTTACGATATTAAGATCAGTGACTTTTGTAAATGTTCCGTCACCATTATTTATATAAAGTGCATTATTCTGATTTGATTCATTCACTGTATAAAGATCCAACAACCCATCGCCATTAACATCAACCCAATCAACATCCCGAGTATAATTACCATCAGTTACATGAGAACCGGTAGTAATTCTTGTGAACTGAATATCATCATCATTTTGAAAGAGCATATTTCTTCTATTACC
>CAYLVF010000500.1:0-2028 GCA_964387045.1 uncultured Melioribacter sp.
GATTTTTCACATCCTCAGCAGCCCCCTGCCTACACTGCAGGTGTTTAAGCTCGGAATAATCTGTAAGTTATTCATGTATAACAACTTACAGATGTCTCACTATGGTATATATCACTTTTATAACACTTCAAATTATAAGCAAAAGACTTTGTAAAACTGAGTCTCATTCTAATACATCTTTTCGCTTGTTATTCTGGTAAACAATATTCTCAATTGACTTGTAGCCTATAAAATACTGTTCCGCAAGCTGTTGCTTAGCCTCAGTTATTGGAATTCCGGTCTCTTTTAATTGCTCAAACTCATATCGGATTTTAGCGTTTCTAAGTTGAGTTTCCGGTAATAAAGAATGCTTTACAAATACTTCCATTAAGTCAAATTCCAGACCACTTTTTATGATATTTGCCATAATAATGAGAAATTTCTTTGATTTTAGCGTTAGAATATGATCTTTTTTTATTGAAAACTATACATATTATTGTGTTTTGAGCAGAAAAACTAATTTTCTAAAAAAAATTTTATCTAAAACGACAATTACTGCCAAATTGCAGAAACAAATCCTTTCTTCCCTTCACTTTAAACTATTGACTGTATCGACTAAATCATTCGGTTGTAAGTGAGAATATATCTCTGTTGTAGCAAGTCTTTCATGTCCTAATAATTTACTGACCTTATAAATGCTGTTTCCCATCCTGATCAGATTCGAAGCGAAGCTATGTCTAAGTGAATGAAGATGAATTGATTTATCAATATTGGTTTCTAGAACTGCTTTCTTAAATTTCTTGCTCACATAATCGACATTGATTTTAACACTGTTTTTGATGAAAAGTAAACCGCCAATTTCTTTAGTCGGTTGCATGGAAATTAATTCGAATGCTTTTCCATTTAGTGGAACGGTTCTTTCCTTTAAAGTTTTTGTCCGGAAATCTCTTTGATTAACGATGTGGATCTGTTTATTCTCCAGATCAATGTTTTCCCAATTCAATGTCAATAATTCATTTGCTCTTAAACCGGTGTAGAATAGCAAAGAGTAAATATCTCTCAATTGTTGTTTCGGTTCTTTACTCAAGATCGTTTCTAATTGCTTTGCTGTGATCCATGCTGGTCGTTTCTGTGGTAACTTTGGGGGCTTCATCTTTTCCATGGGTGAAGATTTGATATAGTCATTAAGCATAGACCAATTAAAAAAGGTTCTCAAATTTCTGTAGTCTTGATGTGCAGCGTATAATTTACCTTTGATCAGTTTATTAGTAATGAAACTTTCTACATCAGATTTTTTGACATGCTGAGGATCTCCATTAAAAAAGGCTTCAAGAGTTCCTTTCATAATGGTATAATAACTTTTGGAAAAATTAGATTCACAGTAATTGAGATAGAGTTCTTTTTGTTTTGTGAAACTGATTTCAGGAGGAAATGATTTTCTATCTATTTCCTTCCGGAAGGTAGTGAGGAACTTAATAGCCTCAGACTTCTTTTTCTGTTTTGTTGATACTCGTTTCTCAGACCCGGATTCGTCAAAATACTTAATGTAATATATCCCATTAGTTCTCTTGACAAGATACATCAGCAGCCTCTTAGAAGAAAAAAAAATTGAGAATTGGTGAACAAATTAGTGATCAGGTAGAAAAAAATATTGGGTAGTAGTTGAAAATGCTGGTTTCTTTGGTGCCTTTTAAGCAGAGGGTCGGTGGTTCGAGACCACCCGCGCTCACAGAAAAATGGAATCCCGTTTATAGCGGGATTTTCTGTTTACGAATAAATTCTTCGTCTATATAATATATTCACCTTCATAAAACATTCATTACATCGGTTATACTTCTGACCTCGAAGACCGGTTACAAAGACACAACACTAACCGGAGTAAATTTACTAAGAATAAAGGTCTTTGGGAATTAGTTGTTCCTACTTCATGCAAATCAAAATCTGAAGCATATAATTTGGAAGTGAAACTGAAACGAATCAAGAATTTTAACAACGCAATTGAATATTTAACAAAATTAAACAGCTCAGTGGTAGAGCACTCCGATTTAT
>CAYLVF010000501.1:0-1593 GCA_964387045.1 uncultured Melioribacter sp.
TAAAATTATATAACACAAATAAATTCTTATCTTTATTAAACAAATATCTTAACTCAATCATCATGAAAAATAAATTACTTTTGTTATTAACTTTTACATTGATAATCTTCCAGATAAATACGTCCGCCCAAGCAAATTTCCTCTACAACACCTCCATCTACGAATTCCTAGAACGACAAGAAGTCTCGGGCCATTTGAATATCAATCATCATCAAAAACCATACACACGTCAGCAAATATCAAAATTTCTCATTGAACTAAATGAACAGAAATCTTCTCTCAATCACATTGACCAAAAAGAATTAGAATATTTCCTCGCCGAATACAACATCTCAATCCTTCCCCCCCTCACCAACTCACAAACCTCTCCCTCTCCCCACACTCACACCTTCCTCGAACACAACCAAACCGGTGCATTCAGATTTTATGAATACAGAGATTCATCATTTAACTTCACACTCTACCCTGATATTGGCGCATCTTACACGTTACAGAACGAGTCACGAAGTAAATTCCTCTATTATAATGGAATAAGTGCTTATGGCAGCTACGGCGAAAACTTTGCTTTTGATTTTGAGTTTAATGACTTCTCTGCAAAAAGTCATAGCTATTATGTCGATGAACGCTTCAGTAAAAATAGAAGTCTAGATTACCTCAGATTCTTAGGTCACTCTCAACTTTATAATTGGGATAGAACTAGAGCCGCAATAACCTATTCATGGAATTGGGGATTGGTCTCAATAAAAAAAGATTATAATTATTGGGGTACCGGTTTCAACGGTAATCTTATTTTATCCGACAAAGCTCCATCGTTCCCGCACTTACAACTTAAACTTAATTTTACCGACGATATTGAATTTAATTATATACATGGTGAATTAAACTCCATGATCCAAGATTCTTCTACCTATCGAGAAAGCGGCGGAAATAGGAATCACGTTCAACTAGTGCAGAAATATTATGTGGGTCACATTCTTACTTTTAATCTTTTTCAAAATTTAAGAATTAGCTTGGGTGAATCTATCATATACTCGGATAAATTTGAGCCCATTTATTTAGTGCCGTTCTTATTCTTTCGAATGGCAGACCATTATTTGAGTCAGAGCGATCAGAACTCCGGGAATGCTCAAATTTTTGCTTCGGCTAGTTTCAGAATTCCTTCAATAAAAACCAGATTGGATGCTTCACTTTTTATCGACGAACTGAGTATTTCTGATATTGGTGGTGAACTTCCTGAATCGGTTGGCTTCTCGGTGGGATTAATCAATTATGATTTTCCACTACAAAATTTGTCTTTCCGCGTTGAATATGTTAGAACAAATCCAACAGTTTATATTCATGGCGATCCTGCTCAAAAATATTCCAACAGAGATTACAATCTTGGGCATTGGATTGACAGTAATGCGGATCAATTTTTTACAAGTCTCTCATATAAACCAATTCCTTTATTTAACATAATTGCATCGTATGAATATACTAGAAGGGGAGATTTTGAAGATGCCTTCTCACCACTTCATCAACCCGGTCAAACTTTCTTGTACGGCGATAAAAGTTATTTTAGTGTATTCAGATTTTATATCGGTTATGAAATAC
>CAYLVF010000501.1:1606-2026 GCA_964387045.1 uncultured Melioribacter sp.
GGGGCAAAAGCAATAAACTAGATATCTCAAATTACAAGTACAAAGAATTCACCGCCGGTTTCCGCTATGGCCTAGATTAAAAGTAACCGCAGACTTCACGTCTGCGGTGGAGCTTGATGTTTCCTCGCTGGGTTTCCACCGGAATCCACCCATGCTGTCATTTGGAGCGCTTTTCCACCTACTCAAATCCAATCGCGACATCCCGCCTTGGCGGGCCCTCAAGCCGGAATCTATCCACACAATTAATCAACCCCAATTCAACCCCTAACGGGGTTTTTAACTTTGTGAAACTCTTTGTTCCGCTTCTGCATTTGCATTTGATTCTGACTTCTGTTTTTTCACTTTCCAATTTGCCTGCCCACCGCCCTGTCCTCCGAAGTCGTTTCTCAGACGAAGGGGGAAGTCTTTTTTGACATAGGT
>CAYLVF010000502.1:0-2025 GCA_964387045.1 uncultured Melioribacter sp.
AGAGCAAAGGACTGAAAATCCTTGTGTCGGCGGTTCGATTCCGTCTCTGCCCACAAAGAATACAACCCGTGTTACCGAGCGCGGGTTTTTTGTTTTAAACAATTTCAAAAGTGCCTCTTCGAATCAACGTGAAAAGAAGTTTCAACTCTTCTTAGAGGTAATTGCAGTAAAACCCGAAAAAATTCTTCTCGTTTGATTACTCTTACAATTTGGACAGGCAAAGGACTTTCTGCTTTCATATTCTGAAATTGAAATCTGTATAGAAAATTTCTCGTTGCATTTGCTGCACTTAAATTCATAGTTCGGCATGTTATTATCCTCCCTCCGGTTATTCTTTGTCTCCATTAAAAAACTTTCATAAATCTACTAAAACGTAAAATCTTGTTCAATGAACTTAATATCTGATTAAATAATTGTGTCGAATACAATTACTCATCACACTGATCTTGGACTATTACGGATTATTTAAAAATAATTCTTATTTGTTACTGATTCTAAATGAGTTATATTATCCTATATTATTCTTCCTTCCTTGTTTCAAGAATAATCAAAAACATTTAATAATTTTTAATGAGGTTTATATGAAAAAAATATTTTTTGCAGTTGTATTAATCATAGCTTTTGGTTTTTCTTCCTTTGCACAGCAGCAAAATTTTACTCTTGTAAACGGATGTGATTTTATAATCACTCATGTTTACATTACACCGACACAAGCAAATGAATGGGGAGAGGATGTTCTTACGGTTGATGTACTTGCTACGGATGAAGAATGTGATATTTCTTTTACTGGTTACTCCGAATGCGGCTGGGATATTCAAGCCTATGCAGAAGACGGGAGTTATGCTACTTGGACTAATATCGATCTTTGTAAATATTATGTAATTACATTAACAATGACAGATGACGGACCCTACGCAATAATGGAGTAAAAAGTTTCAAATAATTCCATCATTCAAGTTTATCTTACGATTTTTTTATATGTAAAATTTGACGGACAACCCAAGCCGGTTGTCCGTATTAATTCCTGATTTCTTTTCTTTGATACAATTTCTTCATTTCTTATTTTAGCCGATCTCATATCCAATTATTTTTTGGGGTAACATGAATAAAATGAAAAATTTATATCTGATATTTTTGTTTGTATCTATAATAACTGCTTCCAACCTAAAAGTTTTCAAAGGTGCTGAGATTTACACAGCCGCCGGTGAGCATATTGAAAATGGGGTACTCGTAGTCGAAAACGGAATTATCAATTATGTTGGAGATCAGCGAATGTTCAAATTACCGGCTGATGCTGAAGTATATGATGTAATCGGGAAGGTTATCCTACCCGGATTAGTCGATACACATTCTCACATCGGACTTGATTGGGGTTTTGACAGTGATTCCCCGACACATCCGGATATAAGAATCCTTGATGCAATTGATCCTAATCATGAAACATTTGGTCGGGCAAGAGCAGGCGGAATTACTACATTAAACATAATGCCGGGCTCAGGACATTTGATGAGCGGGCAGACGGTGTATCTCAAATCGAAAAAAGCTAAGACAATAAATGAAATGGTTTTTTGTGATGATTTAATAAACGGTATTTGCGGTGGTATGAAAATGGCAAACGGAACAAACTCTATTCGTAATACACCCTTCCCGGGAACAAGAGGTAAATCTGCTGCAATTGTAAGAAGTCTATTCTATAAAGCACTCGATTATAAAAATAAAATTGATGCTGCAAAAAATAATCCCGGTAAAATGCCACCAAGAAATATTGAGTTGGAACCGATTGTACAGATTCTCAACAAAGAAAGAACCGTGCACTTTCATACTCATCGTGCTGATGATATAATGACAGTGCTAAGATTAAAAGACGAGTTTGGTTTTAAAGTTGTACTTCAACATGTAAGCGAAGGATGGAAGGTTGCAGATGAAATCGCAAAGGCGGAAGTTCCGGCTTCGGTTATTATGATTGATTCACCGGGTGGTAAACTTGAAGCTGTTAATTTGAGTTTTGATACACCTTTAATACTT
>CAYLVF010000503.1:0-2011 GCA_964387045.1 uncultured Melioribacter sp.
AGAATCTTATTTTGATAATGACTTAAGTGTTATCAGTGTGTTTTGCGATAACGATGATAATAAAGTTTATGTAAATATTGATTATATCACATCCACAGCTAAAAAAGTTTCTCCTTCCACCAAACCGATTCTTGAATTAAAAAATAATCGATGGGAACCGACAAAAATAATTGAACAAATACTAATCACTAGCGGCGCCGATAAATCGAGTTCGAATTTTCAATATAATTTTTCAAGATTCTTAAAAAGTAAAACTCCGCCTTATCTCTCCTTAATTTTCGGGACTAGCGGATTGTCACTTAGCTCAGTTGATCCGACTCAATTTTTTTCAAAAACCCCAAATGGCTGGGAAAAATATGACGCTTATAACGGATTGCCCGTTCTTGATTTAGATAATAGTATTTTGATATCAACCGCAAAAGGAATGGGTTTTCTAACACCAAGTAATTCAGTTTTACTTGAGAACGAAGACGGTATTCTCGATCCTGATATTCAAATCCCCGATTTATACGCAGATCGAAATGGCTTGGTCTGGATAAATTATTCTTATTCTCAAATTCCGGCATATATTATTTTGAATAAGGATGGAGTAAATGTGTGGGACGGGAGTAGAATCAAAACTCTTACCGCTAATGACGGACTTAAGAGTAACACAACTTTTTGTCCTTATCAAGACACCAATTTAAACGTTTGGATTCCTACGGATAAAGGACTTACTCACGTCCGCGAAATTCAAAATAGTGATAATGAGTGGATCTTTAGACTGAAGTCTCTTCCTTCAAATAAACGTGTGGATTATAATGTTTCTGCCGTTTACGAAACAAATAAAAACGAATTATATGTATATCAGAATTATGTTAGACCGAAGTACGGTTCTATAACAAAAGCTGATTTCTTTTTAGGAAAAATTGATGGAGATACCGTTATAGAAATCGAATCTCCGTTTAGCGAGCAACTTCTATCGATGCCGTATCAATTATTTTCTATCCGTGACGATTTAAAAGGACGAATTTGGCTGCAAGGTGAATTCGCCAATAACTTTGAGGAATTATCATCCGCAAAATCGGAACTAAAAATATTTGACGGAAACGAGTGGTTCGACCCGCCTGCTGAATGGAATGTCCCTAATCAACAGCTTCATTTTGTGGGTGAATTAAAAAACGGCACCTATTATTTAACTGCCGGGCATTTCTATAATTTTAACGGCGAAAGGTTTGTCGATCTTTCCGATAGCTCAAACAAGAACGCAGATTTTAGGATACTTAAAGGAGCGAGTGTTGCCGGAACTCTTACTCAGATTCAGTCCGGTAATTATCTATATATAAGATTGAGAAACAGTGGATTGGCAATTTTTGACGGCACCAATCTTAATTTTTACACTCCTAGAAATAGTATAATCCCAACAGATATACACAATCCGATAGTTGATTATAGAGGTAATACATTTTTCGGAAGCCAGAGCGGTACGGTAAGATTAAGAGGTGAAAAAGTTGACCTTTATTATGATGATGAAAGAATTGCAGCCGGAGGCGCCGCATCTTCGGTTATGGATATGAACGGCAACCTATTAAAATTTTATTCCGGCGTTGGTATTTTGGTAGAAAAAAATATTGCTCAAAATGCTCCTTTAAAGATCACCAGTATTTCGGTGAATGATAAATCATATCATTATAAATTTGCCGATGATTTTTCCGCTTCCGAAAATTCAATTTTATTTAATTATGCAGTATTGAATTTCAGTAATCCCGATCAAACTAAATATACACATATGTTAGAAGGTTATGATACTGATTGGTCAAGAGAGTCGAATCTATCTTTTTCGGAATATCAAAATCTTCCCGCCGGCAAATATAATTTTAGGGTAAGAGCAACAATAGGCAGCGGCGAACAAACGAATGAAGCTTCTTTTGCCTTTACAATTAATCCTCCTTTATGGCAGACTTGGTGGGCGTACGGTTTTTATGTCCTGGTATTTTTCGGGTTCCTCTATACACTAAGAGCATTTGAGCTT
>CAYLVF010000504.1:0-2010 GCA_964387045.1 uncultured Melioribacter sp.
TGAGCACGGAATTGTTTTATTAGTTCAATACCGTCCATTTCCGGCATTTTCTTATCTATTATAAGTACATCAAAAAGAGATTTGTGAATTTCATCGATTGCTTCAATACCCGTCTTTGCAACTGCAACATTATAACCTTGTGTTCTAAGTAAATCCGAAAGTACTTCGCTAACGGAAATATCATCTTCCGCAAGTAAAATATTTGCCGATTGATCTTCCTTTTTTACATAAGCAGGAAAATAAAGTGTGAACTTTGTTTCATTATTTTTGCTGCTTGCCTCTATGCTTCCGCCGTACTCTTCAATTATTTCTTTAACAATATATAATCCATAACCGGATTCTTGTTTCTTTAGTTTAGTCGAAAACTCAGGTTCAAAAATTTTACGTAAATTATCTTCACTAATACCGGCTCCGTTATCAATCACTTCAATCTTTATAAAAGAACGATCGTTTATTTTTTCCAGACGATGAACAATTGTAATCTCTCCTTCAGTGTCAACTGCTTCAACTGCATTCTTAAATATATTTAAGAGTATTCTAAACAAGTCTGTTTCATCGATAAGAATTGGCGGGATTTCAATAGAAGAATCGAGTTTAAGAATGAATAACTTCTTTTCTTCTTCGTTGAAATTATCGATGACTTCATTTATCACTTGTACTGCATTAACTTTGCCAATATGCTTTTTACTTGAACCGTTTGGTGTAAGGTGTTGGCTGACAATAACCGAAGCATGTTTAACAGATTTTTCCAATCCCTTGATTATTTTATCGGTGTCTTTATTTGTCGGAAGATTATTCTTAAGTAAATCAATTCCGTTCATCAAACTTGTAAGAATGTTATTCAAATCGTGAGCGGAATTTTTAAATGAATTATCAGTCATTTTGTTTTAGATCGTAGCTTTTAATTTTCGTGTAGAGAGTTTTCTGTGTAATACCCAAGGCTCTTGATGTATTTTCTCTATTCCAGTTAAACTTGTTAAGTATCTTGTGAATATGAATTTTTTCAACTTCCTTTAACGGGAGTACGGTTTCGTCATCATTTGAAAAACTTTGTACGCTCTTGTAATCCGTTATCGGCAAATTTAGATCTTTTGGTTCAATCAAATCTCCATCTGAAAAAATTATAGCACGTTCAATAATATGTTCAAGTTCTCTTACGTTACCGGGATACTTATAGTACATAAGTTCATGTTCGGCTTCTTTAGAAAGTTTTTTAGGTGAGCGAAGCGGTGATTTGGTTTGAAGGAAATGATTTGCCAAAATTAATATATCGCTTTCTCTTTCTTTGAGCGGAGGAATAGTTAGTGTAATTACATTTAACCTAAATAACAAATCTCGTCTAAAGTTACCCTTTTCGGATTCCTCCATTAAATTTTTATTTGTTGCGCCGATAACTCTAACATTAGATTGTAAATTACTAACACCGCCAATTCTTCTGAACTCTCCCTTTTCGAGAAACCTTAAAAGCTTTGGTTGTAAAGTTAAACTCATCTCTCCAATCTCATCTAAAAACAACGTGCCACCGTCGGCAATTTCAACCAATCCCTGTTTAGAAGATTTTGCATCAGTAAATGCTCCTTTTTCATGACCGAACAACTCGCTTTCGATTAGTTGATCGGGGAGTGATGCACAATTTATTGCTACAAAAGGTTTGTCTTTTCTTTCGGAATTTTTATGAATGAATTCGGCAAAAAGTTCTTTACCTGTTCCGGTGTCACCTTCTAACAAGATATTTGATTCAGACATTGCGGCTTTTTGAGCGAGATCAAGAACGTGCTTTAAAATCTTACTTTCACCAATAATTTTATGCTGAGCAGTTTGATTCAGCTTGGCGGATAAAATTTTATTTTGGATTAACAACTCTTTATGATTACGTGCACGTTCGATAACAACTGTTAAGGCATCAAAATCATAGGGCTTTGTAATAAAATCATAAGCACCGTTTTTTATGCAGTCAATAGCAGTTCTAACTTCGGTTTTTGCAGTTAAGACAATAACTTGAACATTAGG
>CAYLVF010000505.1:0-2002 GCA_964387045.1 uncultured Melioribacter sp.
GCAATTGAATATTTAACAAAATTAAACAGCTCAGTGGTAGAGCACTCCGATTTATAATCGGAGGGGTCGGTGGTTCTGCCAAAGGCATCCCAATGGGAGAGACCACCCGCGCTCACAGTAGTTAAATCCTTGTAACTAAATAAGTTGCAAGGGTTTTTTGTTTTAAAGAAAAATATGACTGAAGTAGAAGCTGAAGTAGTTTTTTTTCTTCTTTGAATATTCTTCAACCAATTTAAGTATGTGGTGGTAAATTAACTTTTTAAGATAATCTCCACCATAAAAATTGTTAGTGGATAGAAATATGGTTTTTGTCTATTATAAAGTTCTATTTTAAACTTGTTTGGATTGATTTTAGAACTGTCTCACTGAAACCGCAATAAATTTGATCCACATTCTTAAAATATCTCTTACGATTCACCCCCTTATGAAGCCCAACCTTTTTAATAAATTAGGATTGTATTACAGTTTTTTATTTTATCAAAAAAAAGCCGCAGTATTTCTACCACGGCTTTTCTTATACAATTAAGAATACTAATTATTTATTATTAGTCCAAATCAAACCTGTCGAGATTCATTACTTTTGTCCAAGCTGCAACGAAGTCTTTAACAAATTTTTCTTTGTTATCATTACATGCATAAAACTCTGCAAGAGCTCTTAGTTCAGAGTCGGAACCGAAAATTAAATCAACTCGGGTTGCTCTCCATTTCGGTTTGCCGGTTTTACGGTCATGTCCTTCAAATTTTTCTTTTGATTCATCTGTTGATTTCCATTCCGTGCTCATATCGAGCAGATTGACAAAGAAATCGTTTGTAAGTACACCGGGCTTATAGGTAAATACACCGTAATCGGAGTTATCATAATTAGCATTCAATGCGCGCATACCGCCAATAAGCGCTGTCATTTCCGGTGCTGTTAGGGTAAGCAATTGAGCTTTGTCAACTAAAATATGCTCTGCACATGCTGCTGCTTTTCCTTTTGCGTAATTACGGAATCCGTCTGCGATTGGTTCAAGCACGGCGAATGATTCGGCATCGGTTTCTTCTTGAGAAGAATCGGTTCTGCCGGGTGTAAATGGAGCTGCAATATCGTAGCCAGCATCTTTAGCTGCTTTTTCAACTGCGGTACAGCCTGCAAGCACAATCATATCAGCAAGCGAAATCTTCTTTCCGTTTTTTTGTGCTGAATTAAATTCACTTTGAATTTTTTCTAGTGCGCCGAGTACTTTTGCTAATTGCTGTGGATTATTTGCTTCCCAGTTTTTCTGCGGCTCTAATCGAATGCGTGCACCGTTAGCACCGCCTCTTTTATCAGAGTTGCGGTAAGTTGATGCGGATGCCCATGCAGTTGTAACTAGTTCAGAAACCGAAATACCTGAAGCGAGAATTTTTTTCTTTAATTCGGAAATATCTTTTTCATCAACTAGTTTATGATCAACAACGGGAATAGGATCCTGCCAGATAAGATCTTCTTTTGGTACTTCGGAGCCAAGATATCTTGTTTTCGGACCCATATCTCTGTGAAGCAATTTAAACCATGCACGTGCAAATGCATCTGCAAACAGATCGGGATTCTCATAAAACTTCCTCGAGATTTTCTCGTATTCGGTATCGAATCGCAACGAAAGATCTGTAGTTAGCATTCCGGGTAAGTGTTTCTTGTTTGGATCGTGTGCATCGGGAATAATCGGTTCTGCATTTTTAGCAACCCACTGTTTAGCTCCTGCAGGACTTTCGGATAATTCCCATTCATATTCGAACAAATGTTTAAAGAAATCATGACCCCATTTAGTTGGCGTAGTAGTCCATGTCAATTCGGGTCCGCCTGTAAGTGTATGAGGACCTTTACCTTCACCGTATTTGCTCTTCCAACCTAAACCCTGTTCTTCAATATCGGCTGCTTCGGGTTCGGGTCCCAATAGTGAAGGATCGCCGGTCCCGTGTGCTTTACCGAATGTATGTCCGCCTGCAATCAATGCTACGGTTTCTTCATCATTCATACCCA
>CAYLVF010000506.1:0-1979 GCA_964387045.1 uncultured Melioribacter sp.
AAACACTATTTCAGAAATTGATACAAAGAATCCTTCCGCACTTCATTCATCCAACATTCAGGATATTATTTTAGATATTTCAGGAACTATATGGGTTGCAAGTTTTGATGCCGGTATAAGTAAGTATGATTATGTGAAGAACAACTTTAGAGCTTATGCCGCAAAAATTGATGATAACAACAGTATCACTACCGGTTGGGTACGTACAATTTTCGAGTATTATAAAAACGAATTATGGTTAAGCAGCGGATGGAATGTATTAGTAAAATTTAATCCGGAAAAAGAAACTTTTGTAAGAAATCCACTCCCGGAAAATTTTGAATTATTCGACATCATAAAAATTTCAACCGGTGATATTCTTTTGGTAGGAGGAACTGGTTTTTATAAAGTTGATCCGGTGAAGTGGCAATTTGAAAAATTAGACCTAACAAAAAACCTTGAATCAGAGCTAGTATTTTCTGCAATAGAAGTTGACGAAAAGGCAATCTGGTATGCAACAGTTTATGGGATATTTATTTACGATAGAATTAACCAAGTTACTACAAAAGTAGATTTCAGAGACCTTGGCATAGGCGGCAGTGGAAGCAATTCCAATCAAGTTTTGGTTAAAGACAAACAAAAAAATATCTGGATTGGTAGTGACAATGGCTTATTTAAATATGATTATGATAAAAAAATATATTCACGAATTGGTTATTCAAATGATCCACTAAAATCATTATCGTCCCAGGATATAAATTCCTTATATGTTGATAACAGTAACAATTTGTGGATTGGTACTTGGCTTGGCGGTCTAAATAAATATGACCAGAAAACCGGGACGATCAAATCATACACTCAAAAGGACGGATTAAAATCGCATTCTGTTCAGGGAATTCTTGGCGACGAAGAAAATGGTGCTTTATGGCTAAGTACATTCGAAGGAATTTCAAGGTTTGATATCGGGAAAGAAGTATTTAACAATTTTGGAGTTGAAGACGGTATACACGCAAATCAATTTGCAGACGGCGGTCAGTTAAAAACATCTAAAGGATTATTCATATTCGGAGGATCGAACGGAATAACTGTTTTTGATCCGAGAGAAATTCAAAGTAATCTAACACCTCCTAAAGTAACGATCATAGATTTTAAACTCTCTAACACATCTGTCTCGCCGGGGGAAAATTCAATATTAAAAAAACCAATTTATCAAACAGAAGAAATAGTCTTAGATTACGACGAAAACAATATTCAATTTGATTTTTTTGCGGCTCATTATGTTGATCCGGCTAAAAACCAATATGCATATATATTAGAAAATTATGAAGACGAATGGCGCTATGTTGGAAATCAAAGAAGCGCAATCTATCCTAATCTTCCGCCGGGTGAGTATGTATTCAAACTGAAAGCATCAAACAATAATGCTGTGTGGAATGAGGTCCCGAGATCACTTTCAATAATAATCGGGACACCACCATGGGCAAGTTGGTGGGCTTACTTGGGTTATGGCTTTATTATTTTGGGGTTTCTCTATTCTGCACGAAAATTTGAGTTGGGTCGTCAACGTAAAAACGTTCTTATAAAAGAAAACCAACTGAGAGCTGAAGCGGCTGAACTTCAAGCAAGAGCAATACAAGCAGAAAATGACCGCAAAACTAAAGAACTGGAAGAAGCAAGACAATTGCAACTATCGATGCTTCCAAAAACTCTACCGCAATCACCGCACTTAGATATCGCAGTTTACATGAAAACCGCTACCGAAGTCGGTGGTGATTATTATGATTTCCATCTCGCATTAGATGGAACTCTCACTATTGTTTTAGGTGATGCAACCGGTCATGGACTTAAAGCCGGAACAATGGTTACTTCTGTAAAAAGCTTATTTAATAGTTATGCCGATAATATTAACATCGCGGCAACATTCAACGAAATGACCAAATGTATAAAGAAGATGCATTTCGAAAAACTATTTATGTCATTTACAATGTTAAAGATCAATG
>CAYLVF010000507.1:0-1979 GCA_964387045.1 uncultured Melioribacter sp.
AACTTGTTAGTCTTACCGCCCCATAAATTAACCGTAACACCGATCGCTTCTCCGCCGCCTTCAATTGCGCCTCTGGAGGCAGCTTCCATAATTCCATTAAATCCGCCTGTGCAGATATCAAAACCGTTTTGTGCAAGTTTCTTTGAAAGATTGTACGCTGAAAGATACTGTTGGTCGCTGTTTACCGGCTTTGCGCTGCCGAATATTGTAATAACTTTTTTCATAAAAAGAATTGAATTCCCATATGAAATATACGCAAATAAAAAATCCGTAATCTTTTTCAGACTACGGATTTTTATAAATAAAATTTGTTAAAGATTATTTTGCGTTTGAGCCGCGGAGTGTTGCTGTGATTTCAATATTATCGGCAACCTTCTGACCAACGATCATATTTTCGACGTTAAAGTCTGATAATGATATGTTGAACTTTGCCTGTACACCTAATAAATCACCCGGTGCAAATTGAGCAGTTTGCTCACTTGCATCCAGATAAGTCATCGAAGCATCAGCAACAACTTCTTTAGTCACACCATGAGTTGTAAAGTCACCGGTTACTTTTGCTTCAATTTTATTATCAGCGACTACTTTTATGTCACTAACACTCTTTATTGCAAATGTAATTTCAGGATAGCTTTCAGCATCCAGCCAGTTTTCGCTCTGTAGATGTTCGTCTCTCAAATCAATCGCCGTTTTCAGTGATGATACCGGAATGCTTATAGAACCTTTCATCGTTTTAACATCGTTGACGTTTAAAGTAACCTTTCCTTTTACAGCGTTGGAAATGCCTGTTATATCTTCAAGAGGCGTAGTGCTGAAAAACTTCAACTGGTTTCTCTTGTCTTCAAAGTTAAATGTTTGTTCGCCGGTTGCCTTTACTTTAAAGCCTTGACCGAAGGTAAAAGCAAATGCAACAAGCAGAAATATTATTGTTTTTATTATCGTTTTCATTTTTTCTCCTTTATTTTTTTGTTTTGAATATGAAAAATAAAACTACAGATATAAGTAATACCGCTCCCGAAAAAACTGCCGTGTGCGGTAAAAGACCAAGTATGAACTTCTCCTGAAAAACTTTTTGAGGTTCCAATCCTAAAGCTTTATCCAATTCGGATAGTTCTTGTTCAATCCAAATTCCGTCTTTTGACAACATTTCCCCGCCGCTGATTAGCCACCAAGCAATTGTAGCTGCAATTAATATTAGAGCAATTAAGATTACAGATTTTTGCTTACTGTTCATAACTTACCTTGATTGTTATGTGTATTAAATTATCTAAATTTTCAATGATGATTTATTTAAAGTCCATCTGCTTCAAATTTTATGAAAACAGAGTCGTGGATATGACTTAATGATTTTACATTTCTATGTTACGACATATATTTCAAAAGCGCAAGATATTTCGCTGATAAATAGATTAACAAATAATGAATGAAAAAAGTTTCAATATAATAGTAATTGGTGGCGGGATAATCGGGACAGCAACAGCACTTTCCCTCCAAAAGAATTCAAAATCTGATATTTTGCTGATAGAATCAGAAAATAAACTTGCGTCTCACCAAACCGGAAATAACAGCGGAGTTATTCATTCTGGTTTATATTATAAGCCCGGTTCATTAAAAGCAAAAAACTGCACTGAGGGACGCGAATTACTCTACAAATTTTGTGAAGAAAATAATATCCCTCACGAAAAATGCGGTAAAGTAGTTGTCGCAACTTCGGACAGCGAACTCGACACACTTGATGAGCTTTACAATCGAGGCGTTGCAAACGGTTTAAAAGGAATTAAAAAACTTAGTGCGAATGAAATAAAAAAGCGTGAGCCTCATACTTCCGGAATCGCCGGGTTGTTTGTTCCACAAACTGGGATAGTAGATTATTCAAAAGTTACAAATGAATATGCAAAAAGGATTTTGTCGATTGGAGGCAAGATTGAACCCGATTGTAATTTTCTTTCGCTGAAAACTTCAGGATCGGATCTTATCGT
>CAYLVF010000508.1:0-1976 GCA_964387045.1 uncultured Melioribacter sp.
CGAAGTTGATTTACGGCAGACACTAATCGATCAGAAAAAAGAATGTAACCAAGAGTTTAGTAAGTATGTAGAGAAGTCTTATAAAAAATGGGTTAACCATTCAAATAACGGTAGTGCACCTATTTTAACAACAGACATCGTCGGAAACTATGTTTTTGAACATATTAAAAATTCCGAAGGACCGGTATTTTTCTTCGTTTTGGATTGTCTTCGTTTAGATCAGTGGAAAGTAATGGAGCGACATCTTATTAACTTATTTAACATCAAGACGGATTATTACTATTCGATTCTTCCTACAGCAACTCCGTATGCTCGAAACAGTCTATTCAGTGGTTTGTTTCCTTCTGATATCGAAAAATATTACCCGGATTTGTGGAATAAAGGCGATGACGACGAACGAAGTCAAAATAAATATGAAAAAGAGCTTTTACAATTATTGTTAGATAGAAAGAATATTAAGTTAAGAAATGAACTTAAGTACATGAAAATTATTGACCCGGATGTCGGCAGAGCTTTTGAACAGAATATTAATTCCCATCATAGTACACATCTTATGGCAGTTGTTGTTAACTTTTTGGATATGATTGCTCACGGAAGATCCGATTCGGCAATCTTAAAAGAAATTGCAACGGATGAATCTGCATATAGATCATTAACTAATAGTTGGTTTAAACATTCTTCTTTACTCTCTACATTCCAGTCAATTTCCAAAATGAAGAATGCAAAAATTATTGTAACAACTGATCATGGCAGTATTAGAGCGATGAGAGGAGCTAAAGTTTTAGGTGATAGAGAAGCCTCAACCGGGCTCAGATTTAAATACGGAAAGAATCTTAAAGTTGATGATAAACATGCTGTTTTTATTAAGAACCCTTCCGAGTATAAACTTCCCAAACATGGGTTAACAGCTAGCTACATAATTGCTAAAGAGGACTATTATTTTGTTTATCCTACTGATTACCACAAATATCTAAGTTATTACAAAGATACTTTTCAACATGGTGGTATATCAATGGAAGAGATGATTCTGCCGATCATTACTTTGGAAAATAAGTAAATGAATTTGCCCTTACTCAAAGAGGTCAGCACAGAAATCGAAACAAAATTGGTTGCTTATGAATTTGCAAAATTACTTAAGCCGGGGGATATCGTTTCGTTAACCGGAAGCTTAGGTAGCGGTAAAACATTTTTTGTAAAAGCAGTTTGCGAATCGTTCGGTATCTATAATGTCTCTAGTCCCAGTTTCGCAATTGTAAATGTTTATGACGGAACGGTGAATATAAACCATTTCGACTTTTATAGAATAAAAAAAATTGAAGAATTATATGACATTGGTTTCAACGAATATTTAAATAATGACTCGATCACTTTTATTGAGTGGGCTGAAATGTTTCCGCAGCTTGTACCGGTCGAGCATTTCAAAATCGTAATTAGTTTTATTGATATGAACAAACGGCAAATAGCCATTGAGCAGAATGGATGATATATTCCCCATATTAGCTTTAGAAACAAGTGATGAACTTTGCAGTGTTGCGGTATTGCTTAGCGAAAATTCGTTTTCTGAAATTAACGTAAAGGGAAAACACATCCACTCGGAAAAACTGATTCCCATGATTGAAGAAATTTTGAGAACAAATAATTTGCAAGTATCACAAATAAAATCGATTGCTGTTTCGGAAGGACCCGGTTCATTTACCGGCTTGAGAATTGGTATGGCTGCTGTAAAAGGTATTGCGGTATCAACTAATATTCCTGTAATGCCTGTCCCAACTTTCAGTGCTGTTGCTTTCAAAATCTCAGCTTTTATGCTTAACGGACAAAATTTTGTGATTGCTAAAAAAGCAAGTAGAGACGAGGTTTATTTTGCTAGATATTTATATTCCGAAAACAAGTTAAAAGACGTAGTCCCTTCATGTCTATTACAAACTTCGGAGATTTCATCAAAAGTAGAAAAGAACAATTTAGTATTTTCAAAT
>CAYLVF010000509.1:0-1974 GCA_964387045.1 uncultured Melioribacter sp.
GAGTTAGATTTTCTGCAAGATAGATATGAAGTATTTCATTACAAAAACCGGGAGTAGTATAAATATATCCGAGTTTAGTAATCTTACCTGCAGTGTAACCTGTTTCTTCGGTTAACTCACGTGTTGCACAAGTTTGTGGGTCTTCTCCCGAATTAAGTTTGCCGGCGGGTAATTCTAAAACCCACTCTTGAAACGGATAACGGAATTGGCGAACAAAAACTATTTTGCCGGCATCTGTAACAGGTAAAACAACAGCACCTCCGGGATGAAGCACAACTTCTCTTCTTCCGTTATTGCCGGATGAATCATATTCTATTTCATCTAATTTTATATCAAAGACTTTTCCTTTAAAAAGGATTTCACTCTTTCTTATTCTAAAATTATTCATTTATGATTTCCTCTGATAGACTAGTTGTAACAAGATTGATCCGCATAAATTATTTTTGATGTATCAAACCCTTTTTGTTCGGCACTTGTTAATAATCTGTCAATTATATCCCGGTCAAGCTGTGGAGTTCTGGCAAGTATCCACAAATACTTTCTGCTTGGCGAACCTACAAGTACATATTGATAATCTTCATCGAGTTCAAGTATCCAATAATCACCTTTGAAAGGCCAGAAGAATTGCACTTTTAATTTTGAGTTGTTGCTTCCTTCAACAACGAATGCTTTCCCTTTTGCTTGATCAAGTTTTCCGTCTGCACTTTCTTTATTACAGCTATTTATTACTCGTATTGTTTCGTCGTCAATTAGAGAATATTCTGCGGTTGTACAAAAACAACCTTCTTCAAATCTGTTTGGAAGAAGTGCTATCTCATACCATTTCCCAAGATATTTTTGAATATCAACTGATTCAACAGTCTCAAGCGGAGGATAATTACCACCACAGCCAAAAAGAAAAATACCTGCCGAAAGTATCGACAGGTATTTTAAAATTCTTTTCATATTAATTTCTCTTAATTATAATAAGGAATAAGTTCACTTCCCATGTACTTTAACACAGCGGTGATTACACCTAAATCATCGAGATAACCGACGAGCGGAGCAATATCCGGGATAGCATCAATCGGGGATATAAAATAAATTAATGCACCTACTACAATCGATTTTCTGTACCATGCGACGGAAGGGTCAATCATGTAATTGAATAATGCTTTAATATCTTTGGCAAAAGATATTTTCCTTCCGATCCGCTCCACCTTTTCCCATAGTTTTTCTTCAACATATTCTTTTCCATGATCAACTTTTACTTCGCTGTCATATTGGCTTTTAAATTCACTTCTAATTTTTTCGTCCGATAAATTATCGAGATCGAATATGTCATCATTTTCATTCATATTTATTTCTCCGTTTTATAGTTTTCGAACCAATCGTAAAGGGTATTCCACCATAACCGAGCATTACGCGGCTTTGCAACAAAGTGAGTTTCATCAGGAAAATATAAAAATTTACTTTCTACTTCCAAACGCTGAAGAGTAGTAAAAAACTGAAATGCTTGCGCTTCGGGAACGCGGAAATCATATGCACCATGGACAACTAAAGTTGGAGTCTTAAAATTTTCTGCATACATGTGCGGCGACCATTTTTGATATAATGTACGGTTCTGCCAAGGTGTACCACCGAATTCCCATTCAGGGAACCAAAGTTCCTCCGTTGATCCCCACATACTTTCTAAATTATAAACTCCGGCATGACAAACAAGAGCATTAAATCGATCAGTATGACCGGCAATCCAAGCAATCATATAACCGCCGTAAGATGCACCTGCCGCAAATGTATTTTCGGCATCTATGAAATCAAAATTATCGACGGCATAATCATATGCGTTCATTAAATCAACATAAACTTTTCCGCCCCAGTCTTGCGAAATTTCATCGGTGAATTTTTGTCCGTATCCGGTACTACCACGAGGATTAGGGGCAACAACAACATAACCGGGAGATGCAAACATCTGCATATTCCATCTAAAGTGAA
>CAYLVF010000510.1:0-1974 GCA_964387045.1 uncultured Melioribacter sp.
CATTTTTAACAACTTCATACATAACGCGGTGTATCGGTTTATATTTTTCGTAATCATAAAGCAGCATGTTATAGAAACAGAGTCCGACAATTTCATTAGGATAAAACATAACCGAACCGCCGATAGGCTTCTCATCAACATAAACCATAAATAGCTTCAATCGATCCGGCATAAGTTCCTTTAACCGCAATAAATCTTCATAAGTATGTGTGGGTTTAACATTATGCCGAGCTTTGTTATCTACAAGTATCGGATAAAATTCGTCATACCGCTCGTTGATTTCAACTCTTACATTTTCTTTGAAAGTTTTTCTGATGTTTCGCCGGATTGTTGCCTGAAACCTTGAGATAATGTCTCGTTCCTTATCAAGTTTAATTGCGCTTGATATATAATGAAGTTTATACTTAAAACCGGACCAAAGTAAGGCAAAGTCCAAATTTTCATTTTGGTATCTTTCGTAAACTCTTGGTGCAGAAGTTAATTCAATTTCTTTAATGCCTTCCATATTTGCGTAATCGAGTAAACTATTAACTAACTCCATAGCCCTGCTGAATTTTAGATCTTCGGTAACAATTGAGCCGTAACTTGCACCAATAGGTGATTCAAACGAATCTTTTATTCTTGCGCCCGGTAGCAAGGCAGCAATTCTTTCTTTTTCTATAAACATTAGGTGATTGAAATTAAACTTGCCAGGAGTGTGATAATCGAAAAACTTTTGCATGTGGAACATTGTTCCGTTGTTAGATTTAAGAACGAATTGATCCCATTCTTCTTTCCATTTTTCACTGTAAGGTACAATTTCGATAGCCATTAGAATAAGAGTTGTTTTTGTGATTGGTAAAAATAAAGAAAATTAACCCAATTATTTAGTTCAATGAATAATCTTCAAGTACGAGTAAGTTTTATAAGTATTATATCTTGAAGGTTACTGATGCTAGCAACCTTCAACGTTTACTCGTCCTTAATACAGACAATAACGTTGAAGGTTTTTACTTATTATAAAAATCAGAACGTATACATCAAAGAAATAATATGCGAATCACCGAGACTATAATCAAACGGAACAAAAGCATAATCGATGTTGAAATTATTCCACAACAATCCAAAACCGACTGTCATTCCTTTCGAATCATACCCTGTCATATAACCGCCGCGTAATGCGATTAAGCTGTCATAAAAAATCTCAGCACCAAAATGAAAATGAGTATCATCCGTTTTAGTATATTGCTGCAAACCTCCGGTAACAATTATGTTCGATTGAATTTGCTGCAATGGAAATTGATAAGCTGCGCCAACTCTTAAGTCGGTAGGTAATTCCGTTTCAACATTTCGTAATTTATTCATCGAGCCGACATTACTGTAAGAAGCAGCAAGATCGAGACCTTCAATTATATTTTTATATCGTATGCCAAAATCAAACCCAAGACCGCTTGCATCATCGGAGAACAAACTTTCATAAAGAATTTTTGCGGTTAAACCGACAGAAATATTTTCTGCAACATAAAATCCGGTTGAAAGACTTCCATAAAAATAATGGACATTAAAAGTTGACTCTGCATCGCCCGGTCTGCTCCTTACTTCAAAATCTGAAATAGAAGTAGTATTTACACCTACTGCAAAAGGAAGTCCGAATAAAGGAAAACTTGCACCGAATAATTCACTCGTTACATCTCCCATCCATTGATTATGGGTAAAAGTAAGTTGAGGAGAGACAAAATCAGCAATCAATGCGGGGTTATAATAAAGTGCACTAACATCATTAGCCGTAGCAACACCAAAATCACCCATAGCAATATTTCTTGCATTAAACCCGATCTTCAGGAAAGATAATCCTGATGAACCGGCTGTTTGAGCAAATAGTAAAGAAGAAACCGAAAGTATAAATAGTATTTTTTTCATAATCACAATTTAGAAATTAATGTTTAGTCCAACAATATGTTGATCATGCGATGAATAAGGTTCAATCGCAAATGC
>CAYLVF010000511.1:0-1943 GCA_964387045.1 uncultured Melioribacter sp.
CCGCTATTACTTCTTGAAAAGCATAAACCGGAAGTCCTTTTATATCTTTATAAAAGGCGGTTATATCTACTGCCGCAAAATCTGTAAATTGTTGAGTAATCCCAATTTCATATTGTGTGGTTCTTACGGGTTCAAGATCATAGGCAATGGGATTTGTAAAAGCAAAACCGCCGATAAGCTGAGAGGTTGCTTGATGCATTCCTCTATAAGAAAGATCAAGACTTGGTGCCTGAACAAATTTACCATACTGCATGTGAAAAACTGTTTGATCAGTTACAGGGAAAGAAAAACCTAAACGAGGACTAACATATTGGAAAGTGCGTCCGTCGGTCAAAGATTCTTTCGATATAAGCTTTGTATCTTCATCGTACTTCGGATTAGTTGGATCAACAAGTGCCCAACTATCCATATCTATGTAATCAAATCTGAACCCTGCATTTATAATTAAATCATCGGATTCAAATTTATCTTGTATATAAGCCGAGGCGAAAACCGGATGTTTAGGTGCATACGGACTGTTTTCATCATCAACAACTCTACCAAAGAGGTCATATCCATAGTTATTAAAATTACTTGAGTTGAAATTCTGTAAATAAGCAACTAGATCGTCAGTTGTCCTTACTAAGTCAGGGTTTGTTCTAATATTCCTTAAAAGCGATCCTGTACTAGTAACAAGGTAATATCTGGTTGTCCAATACTGAAAGGAGCCTCCTGCTTTAAGTTCATGATCCTTCAATTGGGTTGTGAATGCTAATGACCCACCCCAATAACTAAAGTGAGATTTCTCATAGTTCGTAAGGTTTGTGCCGGGTCTATTAAATGGGAATCCATAAAAATCGTAAGGATAAGGAGCAGAATATAAACCGGCATATTCCCAACCATACTGAGCCCCTTTAAGACTATCATTATAAGCGAGAACATCATCCTTAAAAAACGGGTCATAAGTTTTAGTTCTCCTATCAACATAGCTGACATTACCTTCTAAGAACATATCCTTACTTATAAAGTAAATCCCTTTTAAACTCAATAGTAAGTCTGAGTTATCCGTTAAAGGATATCTTTCAGTATTAAATATATTTATAATGTGCGGAATGTTAGCAACAGAATTTCTTCTTTGTTCTTGATTAGTAAACGCGCCTGAGAATTTTAAAACTACCGGTTCCAAATCAACCAAAGCGGTACCGTTAAAAGTGTAACGGTTTCTAAAATTTCCGGGAATGTTTCCTTCTTGCCATTTTAATATTTGGTATTCGTTCGAATTACCGCCTGAAGCACCTGTGTCATATACTTTTGTTGTATCAAATAAAGCCCCATCTGAAAAGGCTGTAGGATTACCAGTAAAGAACGCAGGGTTAAAATCACGGATAAAATTATTTTCAAGCGATATGAAGAATTTTACTCTGTTCGTAATTATGGGTCCGCTTGCAGTAACAACAAGGTCGGTATATCCATAAGAATATGTTCCTAAAAATTTATCACCGGGGTAATTACCAAAATTATCTGTTTCAGCACGAAGTGAGAAATTATAAATATCTTTACCTGTTTTTAAGTTACTTTGAATTATACCGGCATTAGCACCGCCAAATTCTGCGTTATAACCACCAGCCTGAATAAGAATTTCCTGAACTGCGTCTGGTGTAATGTTAATAAGAGAACCTCCATCCCTGCTCACAGCATTTTTAACATCGGCTCCTTCAATCATATACCCGGTTTCATCCGGTCTGCTGCCGCGTATTGTTATTAAGTTATTTTGAAATACAACCCCAGGTTGAAGAGAGGCAATTTTATCTAAATCTCTTGTGGGTAAGCTCTCAATCGATTCTGAATCAACAATTCTTACGGCATTAGTTGAGCTTTTTTCAATCAAAGGTCTTTCAGAAACAATTACAATTTCTTCGGTAGCAATTGCTGAAGATGGGAGTGGAAAACCTACTTCTTGTGTC
>CAYLVF010000512.1:0-1943 GCA_964387045.1 uncultured Melioribacter sp.
TAAAGCGATTATGTCGTTGGCGATGTGAGTCGTAAAAACTCAAAAAGTCTGTAAAATAGTTTGTGTAAATGGATTCTTGAGTCAATCAAACAATTGTTAAATTAACTCTTTTTCCAAATCCAATTTCAACAATTCGGTATAAAGTTGATAATTGAATATCACTGTGTCCGTTTTCAATCCGAGAAATAAAGCTTTTTCGTGTTCCAGTCTTATGAGCAAGTTCCTCTTGAGTCATATTAGCCTCTTTCCTTGCTTCTCTTAAAATCTCCCCAATCGCAAAGGCTTTTGCTTTTATCTCAAATTCAGTTCGTTTTTTGGAGCCAATCTCTCCGTATCTTTTGTCAAGATGCTCATCAAATGTTGTAATATCTTTCATTTTTTGTCTCCTTTCTGCTTATAATCAAAATAATCTTTCATAATTTGCACAGCTTTTTCAATCTCCTTTTTTGGTGTTTTCTTAGTTTTCTTTTGAAATCCATTAAATAATACTACCAAATTCCCCTTATCAAAGCAGCAAAATACCCGATAGATGTTGCTTTCATATTCAAAACGTATCGCAAACAATCCATCGTATCCAGTCATTTGTTCAAAGAATTTTCTTGGTATCTTATCAGCAACTGTCACAAGATAGAGAACGTAATCAATTTTATCTTTCGTTTTATCGGTCTGTTTATTGAAAAAGTCCCAAAAATATTCTCTGAAAAATATTAATTGTCGCTTTTTATTCATGTACCGAAGTTAACGAATAATGGAACAATATCCAATGAGAGAAATTTGATAAGCGATTCAGAGTTTAAAAATTATTCCTTTCAGACAATCAGAAGTTTTTAACTACCCTAATATTTCAGTTGTTTTTGATGAAGCTGAAAATAGACTTCATACTGCAAAAGCGATTATGTCTTTGACGATGTGAAAGGTATTGATTGAAAAAGTTGCTGATAAATTTGATTTGTTAACGGTTACGTGTATGAATCGTTCGGGATTGTGGGCTTCGTCACTATCCGCCGAGACAAAAGCCTAAGCGGCGCAGATGCCGTAAAACCAGCACCAAGCCCGCTATTGTGGCTATGCCATGTTAGCTGCCGTTTTATTTTTCATCCGGAGTGCTGTTGTTTAAAGTTTGCACTAATGTTTGTTTCTTGTCGAGCCATCTCTTGTTCCATACGATTCTGTATTTCCCAATTTGCTCTGGCGTCCCGCCTATTATGTCAATTGTCTTTATACGCTTTGTTGTATTTACTTCAATTGTTGCAATCAAGTCAGCAATGAGCCCAGAGTTACGAAGGTTACGCACTCGCTTATCTGTGTCATAGATAAACACTCGTATATACTTTACAGGCAAATATCTTGTCAAAGAAAATCTACTACATTGTCTTCGTGAGTATCTGATTGCAAGGTTCACTATTCGTTTTTTATTTTGTCTAATTAGCCCCTCAATATCGGTTTGAAAATTAGGTTTTATAACAACACTCGGGTCTTGAACAACGGTGAAATTTTTCTTTGAATGAATTTGCGTCTCACGGACAAGAAATGGATTTGGAAAATAAGTGTCAATATATTTTCTCCATGCCAAAGGGAAAGAGGTCTTGATTATACTTCTGTATGTCCCAATTTTATAAATGAATTTTGGGAACTTAAATTTGGGAATGAAGAACACATAATCGTTTTCAAGAACACCCTTAAATGCCTCAAATCCTTTTTCGTCAATTTCCCTTAGATATTTAAACTTAGTAGCATCATAAGCTGCCCAACCTGTTGGTGAAAGTTGATTGTGGGTTGAGTACAAAGAGAAAAAAATACGGTCATAAGATTTGGTTAGTGCCTCTGCCCACATTGCAGTTGTGAATGAATACCAATGAACTTTGGAATAATCCCAATTGTCATTTTTGGTATAATGTTCAAAAAGTGTTGCTGCTTTAAGTTAAAATTTATTTTTGTTTTAG
>CAYLVF010000513.1:0-730 GCA_964387045.1 uncultured Melioribacter sp.
TGAATGTTAATTTAACTTATTTACTTATCTATGATAAAGTGCAGTCGCCGACAGCACAGATGAAACAAGGATTGCAGCTTGGTATTACATATACGATTTTATAGAGAGTAAATTTCTAATATATTTCAGCAATACTAAAAATTTAGAAAATTAGTTTACAACAGGCTTCGGGAAAATAATGCATAAAGAAATTCATAAATGGTTCAGTAAAGCTTTATTCAAAGATATGGAAATAGCGGTTTACGGTAATTACGGGTATGCATTACTCCTTTTCCCGACTGCTGCTGCGGATTTTTTGGAGTACGAAAGATTCCACTTAATTTATTCCATCGGTCATCATATAAAATCAGGTAAAATAAAAGTCTTCTGCGTTAATACGGTTAACAATGAATCCATTCTTAACTCACAAAATGAACCGGGTCATAGGTCAATTCGTCATGGTCAATTCAATAATTATATTTTTTCTGAAGTCGTTCCCTTTATACATTCTCACTGTAAGGGATTAGTCCCGATAGTAACCGCCGGAGCTTCGGTTGGAGCTTATCATGCCGCAAATTTATTTTTTCAAAGACCTGATATATTCAGCGGGATGATTGCAATGAGCGGTGTTTATGACATTAAATATTATGTAAGGGATTATTACGACGATCATTGCTATTTCAACTCACCGGTGGATTATTTACCGAATATAAACGATCACACCGTTTTGGAACAGATGCGAAAAAGTAAA
>CAYLVF010000513.1:740-1936 GCA_964387045.1 uncultured Melioribacter sp.
ATTGTAATTGCATCCGGTCAAGGTGCTTATGAAGACCCCGAATCATCACGGAGACTTTCGGATATTCTTAACGCAAAAAGCGTTCCTCATTGGCTGGATTTGTGGGGACACGATATGCGCCATGATTGGCCCACCTGGCGCGCCATGCTTCCTTATTTTATTGATAAGATTTAATTCGAAGAAATTTTGTGTTAATAAAATAAGTAGCCACCGCCGTTTGTCTGTGTGAATGTGGAAATGTAACCGCTGACATTTGTCAGCGTGGTTGCATGACTCGTATTCTCTACTTCTTCAGATTCATTTAGAAATTCCGAGAGGTTATCACCGCAGACGTGAAGTCTGCGGCTACATCCAATCTTTGAAAACGTTGAAGGTCACTTGCTTTAGACCTTCAACGTTGCTTTTATCCAAAAGCAACCTTCGAGGAAAAAGAACTTTAACATAAGACTCTTACCTCGAAGGTTAGCCGCTAATCAAAAATCCCCGGGATTTGTCAGATAAAAAATTGTTAACAAAAATCTTTGCAAATCTATTTTAATTAAGAAAATCCCGGGGATTTCTTCGGATTTGATATTCACCCCATCTTTCAAGAAATTTAGAGACTTAAAACCCACATGCATAAAGGAATCAACAATGAAAAGATTATTTCTGCTACTATTTATCGCTACAATTTTGTTTGCACAAAATGTTAATCCAATCCCCGCAACTTCTTCTGAAAAAAGATTAGAAGGATATAACAAAAGAATAGAACTTCAGCAAAAATCCCCATTCAAGAATGTTGAGTTTAGAAATATCGGTCCGGTTGTTCAAAGCGGTCGCGTTACCGATATTGAAGCTAATCCCGAAGACCCGACAAACTTTTATGTTTCATATGCATCCGGCGGATTATGGAAAACAACCAACAACGGAATTTCATTCAAACCAATATTCGATAACCAAGCGTCAATGACTTTGGGCGATATAGCCATTGATTGGAAAAACAATATTGTTTATGCCGGAACAGGAGAAAACAATTCAAGTCGTTCATCTTATGCCGGTACAGGTATTTACAAAACAACAAATGATGGTGAGAATTGGGAACATCTTGGTTTAGCCGGAACACATCGAACAGGCAGAATAATTATTCATCCCGAAAACACTAATATAATTTGGGTAGCAGCGGCGGGTGCGCTTTATTCACCTTCCGAAGAACGCGG
>CAYLVF010000514.1:0-1927 GCA_964387045.1 uncultured Melioribacter sp.
ATGAATTACCCGCCATTAATTGTTCCATTATTTCTGTGGCTTGCTTTTTAGCTTGTTCGATAGGTGTCAGATCGATAATATTTTTTCCCATTGCTTCGTCAATTGTCCAACCATAGATATTCTCTGCAGCACGGTTCCAATAAATAACTCTGCCTAATAAGTCGGTGGCAATTACAGCTTGACCAACATTAAATAATAATTCCGCCTGAAATTTAATTTTATTCTGAATCTCTATTCGTTCACTTATATCTCGGCAACTTGCATAAATAAATCCGTTTGGCAGTAAAACAGCGTTAAAGTCTACTGCAATTAAATTACCATCTTTAGTTACGAGATCAATCTCGTCTTTTGCAAACCCGAAATCAAACAGTTGTTTAAATAATAGAAAGTACTCTTCAACCCTGTCTTTTGGCGAAATATCAGCAATCGTGAAACGCATCATTTCTTCTTTTGAGTAACCCAACATTTGAACAGCTTTAGTATTTACATATAAATATCTTCCTTGATCGTCAGTAATAAATATTGCATCAGCAGAGTTTTCAGTAATTATTCTAAATTTTTCTTCGCTTTCTTTAAGTTTATTTTCAGAATTTTTTCGCTCTGTGATATCTTCAGCCATTCCTAATATTTCTATTAGAGTGCCGCTATCATCGATCAGCGATGTGACACTTAAATTAACCCATACAATAGCTCCGTTTTTATGAATATATCTTTTTTCCATAGTATATGAATGAATTTTTCTGCTCGTCAAATCAGTAAAATTTTTCATATCCATATCAATATCTTCGGGGTAGGTAAAATCCGTAACCTTCATTCTAGATAATTCATCTAGACTATAACCGACCATTTTAGATAACGTTAAATTTGAAATCAGAATATGCCCTTGAGTATCAATTAGTGCAATTGCAAACGGGGCTTGGTCAAAGATTGCTCTAAAACGTTTTTCGCTATCTTTAATTTTTTGTTGAATCTGTTTTCGATCGGAAACATCGCGAATGACCATGCTGGTGTGTTCTGTGCCTTCGCGATTCTTAAAAATTGCAGATGAAATTTCACATGGAAGATGTATCCCGTCTTTTCGGATAAATGTTAGTTCGCACCGGACTTTGCCTTTTGCTGCCCTTTCCTCCAACAAAAAAGGTAATTGCGGATCTGTAGTATCTACTATTCCTGATCTGCCCAAATTGATTAATTCATTTTCGGTATAGCCGAACATTTTACAAGCCGCCCGGTTAGCCGATAATATTTTCCCATCCGGTCTAGTTAAAAGTATACCATCCATACTGTTTTCAAAAAATGTTCTGTATCTTTCTTTAGTTTCTTGCAGTAATTCTTCTGCTTGTTTACGTTCTGTAATATCTCTAATATTACATTGTATCACCTTGCGTTGATTTACTATATAAACATTACTCACAAACTCGACATTTATCATTCGTCCGGTTGCAGTTTCAAGAGGTAATTCTGCATAGCGTACATATGCATTTTGTTGGAATTCTAAAAATTTTTCTTTATTAGCAGCTATATCTTTAAAGAACCCGAATTGCCACAATTCTTTGTCTATAAAATTTTCTTTGGAAGATTCAAGCAGATCGCACAAGAAGGGATTAACATCAATAATCTCACCGGTTTCAGCATCAAGAATAAGAATTCCGTCTTTCGCCGATTCGAAAAGGCGGCGGTAGCGTGTTTCTAAAATCCCCAATTTATTTTCTGCTTGTTTACGATTCGTAATATCCTGTGCGATTGTCGCAACAATATTTTTATCTTCTCCATCAAAAATATTTGTTGAATTCCATAGAACTGTCTTTATAGTATTATCTTTTGTTAAAATATCTATTTCAATTGCTTCGGAATTTTTTTCGCTAAGGTTATTTTTTAATAAGTCAATCATCGAATCAGCTTTGTCTTTAGGAAAAAGCATTTCGAT
>CAYLVF010000515.1:0-1919 GCA_964387045.1 uncultured Melioribacter sp.
TTCAAACCATTTTTTTACATCTTTTGTTTGAGAATCGTCCATAGCTTTAACAATACGATTCTTCATCTTCATGATATTTTTGTATTCTGCATAATCGGTATAGACACCGTAGTAACAGCATTCGCCAGAGCAGATGCAGACATCACATGTTCTTACAAATTTATGTGTAAATATTAACGGGTCAATCCACAACCCGTTAATTTGTTTCTCGAAATTGTTGTCGGACATTATAAGAACCTTTCGACATCATCATATTTATCAATTCCGAAAAATTTTACATCGGGATTGATTCGTTTGACTAAGCCTTGTAAAACTTTGCCGGGACCAATTTCAACAAATTCATCGGCACCGTCATTTATCATATTTTTAATAGTATCTTCCCAAAGGACAGGTTTATCTAGCTGTTTATAGAGCGCATCAACGATTTCATCTTTTGCGATAACCGGTTTTGCTGTTACATTTGCATAAACAGGAAATTTTGCATTATAAAAATTTGTTGAATCAAGTTCTTTTTTAAATTCTTCTTTAGCGCTGCTCATAAGCGGTGAATGGAATGCTCCACTTACGACTAATTCTTTTACTAATTTTGCCCCTTTTTCTTTTGCAATTTTCATTACTTCAAGAACACCATCGACAGAACCGGAAATAACAATTTGTCCCGGTGAATTAAAATTTGCACATTGAACAACATTTCGTAACGAGACTTCTTGACAAATATTATTGAGTAAATCCGGATCCATACCCATAACTGCAGCCATTGTACCGGGTTGTTCAATACCGGCTCTCAACATTAATTCTCCGCGCTTACGCACAAGTTTAACTGCATCGTAATATTGAATAGCGCCGGCAGATACAAGAGCCGAATATTCACCGAGCGAATGGCCTGCTGCCATATCCGCATCCATCATTCTTATGATACTACTCAAAATAACCGAGTGAACAAATATTGCAGGCTGTGTAACATCAGTTTGTTTAAGTGCTGCTTCCGGTCCATTAAACATAATATGGGAGAGTTGAACACCGGTTGCTTCTTCAGCAGTTAATATCATTTCTTTGGCTTCAACAGATTTTTCGAAGAGGTCTTTAGCCATCCCTACATATTGAGACCCTTGACCGGGAAATAGATAAGCTCTTTTACCCATTAATCCATACCCCAAGTTAAGTAGATAGAACCCCAAGTATAACCAGCTCCGAAAGCAGCTAAAATTAAATTATCACCTTTCTTAAGCTTTCCATCTCTATAATATTCTGTCAAACAAAGAGGGATGGTTGCCGCGGTTGTATTTCCGTACTTATCAATATTTATCATTACTTTATCTTTACTCAGACCCATTCTTTGAGCAGTAGCATCAATAATTCTTAAGTTTGCCTGATGCGGAACGAGATAAGCAACCTCATCAGAATGCAGATTATTTTTTTCCATAATTTCTACCGATACATCAGCCATACCTTTAACGGCAACTTTAAAAACTGCTTTACCGTCTTGATAAATGTAATGCCCTTTATTATCAACAGTTTCGTGTGATGCCGGCAAAGCGCTTCCTCCGGCTTTCATGTATAGAGCATCTTTACCTTTTCCGTCAACTCTTAAAATAGAATCGTGAATTCCATATTTGTCATCATCGGTTGGTTCAAGCAAAACAGCCGAAGCAGCATCACCAAAAAGAATACAGGTGTTTCTATCTGTATAGTCGGTAATAGCACTCATCTTGTCTGAGCCAACAACAATAACTTTTTTGTATCTGCCAGATTCAATTAAACTTGCGCCGGTTTGAAGTGCGAATAAAAATCCGGAACATGCCGCTGAGAGATCAAATCCCCAAGCATTATTTGCCCCGATTTTTTCTTGAACCAAGCATGCTGATGCCGGGAAAAACATATCGGGAGTTACGGTTGATACAATAATCACATCGATTTCA
>CAYLVF010000516.1:0-1911 GCA_964387045.1 uncultured Melioribacter sp.
GCAACAACAACATAACCGGGAGATGCAAACATCTGCATATTCCATCTAAAGTGAAAATCATCCGACCAATTACCTTGCGGACCACCGTGAACTAAGAATATCATCGGATATTTTTTATTCGGATCAAAGAACGGCGGCTTGATCAATATTGATTGAACTTGAACGCCTTCCGCCCCTTCACTCCAAAATGTTTCCATTTCACCGAATTCAATGTTTGAAAGAACTTCTTTATTTACATATGTAATTTGTTGAAAATTGTTATCGTCAGTATCGATTGAAAATATTTCATATGGTAAATTATTTCTTTGTTGTTTGAAAAATAACTTTGAACCATTGGATGACAAAGTAATATTCGAATTGCTGTGAGGTTCATAAACAAGTTCTAATTCTTTCGCTTCAATATCAATTCTATAAACAGAGTTGTAAACTTTATTCGCAGAATCAAAGTAAACTGATTTTGAATCATCTGCCCAAATTATTTTGCCGACTGATAAATCTATATGTTCGCTAATATCATTTAGCTTGCCGGTTTTCCGGTCATACAAAACCAAGGTTTGTTTATCGGCTTCAAATCCGGCACGAGCCATAGAACGAAACGCAATATATTTACCGTCGGGCGAATATACAGGTTGGTTGTCGTTTCCTTCACTTACTGAAATCTTTTTAATTTCGGGAGCTTCACCTTTTTGCAAATTTTCTAATGATACAATAAATACATCGTTGTTTGTATTAATAGCTTGTTTACCCGTTGCATTCATAACAAAAGCAGCCTCTTTTCCGTCCGGAGAAACTGCATAATCTTGGCTGCTTCCTAAAGCTAATGTTGGTATATCGGTATCTATTCCTAAAGTTAAATCGAAATATTCATTTTTCTGTAAGTCCATTAAAAATAAATGAGAGCGTTTAGGTCCCCGCCAATCATTCCAATGACGGAATAAAAGATCATCAAAAATTTCGGCTTCGTAACCTCTGTTTGCCTGTTCTTCATCTTTTTGTTTGTTGCAGTCTTGTGTCTCGCATTCGGTCCAAACTGAAGAAGTAAAAAGAAATTTTGAACCATCGTTCGCCCAAACAATTCCGCTCGCACCGGTGTAGATATCGGTTAATTGTTTTTCATTACTACCGTCAATATCAGCAATCCATAATTGACCTCCGCGTTGAAACGAAAGTTTGCCATCCGGAGAAAATTTTGGAGATGATTCATTTACCTCAGAATTTTTGAATGGACGTAAATTATTTCCATCGGCATCTATTAAATAAATATCTGTATTGCCTTTATTAGTTTCAAAACTATAAGTAGTCTGATCGAATGCAATTGTTTTTCCATCGGGTGAAATATCGAATGAACCGATTCTCTTCATTGCCCATAAATCATCGATGGATATTGGTTGTTTATCTTGTGCACTAAGTTGTAAAATGGAAAGCAACAAAACGAAAATTATTATAAACAGTCTACGCATTTTTACCTCAAAAGTTTTTTTTAGTTTTATTTATAAAGATAGGTTAAGGGGGTAATATTTACAATTCAAAAACCAATTAAATGAAATGTAAATTTTGACTTATCAATAAATTTTTGATCGATCCATCCCTCCTTGCTAAACCCCCCTTTATTTGATAATTTTCACCTTCTTTTAAATAAACTTATGGATTTTATGCGTTATCCTTTTACTGAAACCGAAGCGAAATGGCAAAAATATTGGAAAGAAAATAAAGTTTACAAAACCGATCTTTCCGATACCGAAAAGAAACTTTATACTCTCGTAATGTTTATTTATCCGTCCGGTTCAAAACTTCATATCGGGCATTGGTATAATTACGGACCAACTGATTCTTGGGCACGCTTTAAGAAATTACAAGGTTATAATGTTTTCGAACCGATGGGGTATGATGCGTTTGGACTTCCCGCAGAAA
>CAYLVF010000517.1:0-1911 GCA_964387045.1 uncultured Melioribacter sp.
ATTTTGAATTTTCCAATGAAAAGTTTGCTGCACGAATTGACTGTTCTCTTCCTACTAATACAGGAAAGATCATGTAAGGGAAAATCACCGTATCACGTAACGGCAGCACAGGTAATCGGGTTGGAATGTCATCTACTATCGTATTTTCCATGTTAATTTTTTTAACTTTTTCTTCCATAATACCTTTCTCAATTATTTTCATATCATCTTTAACAAATATACCAATATTAGATTTCGTCAACAAGGAAGGGAAAAATTAGAGTCTCAAAACTTTTTATTTATTGATGAACTAATTAAGTTTTCTATTGCAATTAATGGGTATTGACAGTTATGCTAAACAAAATAATTGAAATTGCTAAAGAAGCCGGAGAAGTAGCTAAAGAAGGTTTTCATAGTAAACTTGAAATTGGTTATAAATCAAACAACTCAGATCTCGTAACCGAATACGATAAAAAAGTTGAATCGATGATCATCAATTTTATTCGGAAGGAATTTCCTTCGCACTCTATATTAGCTGAAGAAAGCGGTAAATCTGAAAATTCATCAGAATTTAGATGGGTTATTGACCCGATTGACGGCACAACAAATTTTGCTCATGGACTTCCAATATTCTCCGTATCCATCGGGGTGCAGAAAAACGGTCAAACAATTTACGGTGTGGTTAATGATGTTATGATGAATACTATTTATTCAGCTGAATTTGGTTCAGGCTCCTTCCGTAATAATGAAAAAATAAATGTTAGTAGTAATGCTGATTTGGAACAAAGCTTATTAGTTACGGGCTTCCCATATGACTTGGAAGCTCATATGCCGAAAATTTCAGATAAGTTTGCTGAATTACTTCTAAAATCTCGTGCAGTACGAAGATTAGGTTCTGCAGCAATAGATTTTTGTTATGTTGCGGCGGGTGTTTTTGATGGATTCTGGGAAATGAAATTACATCCGTGGGATTTATGTGCCGGTAAATTAATTGTTGAAGAAGCCGGTGGAAAAGTAACTGATTTTACTGAAAATGAAATTGATATCTTTTCAAAGGAAATTTTGGCAACTAATGGTAAAATCCACTTCCAAATGAGCAAAATTTTAATTTCTTAATTATCTCTTATCATCCCTAAGTTATTGTATTTCAAATATTTATTAGGATTTTTATTTGCTATAAAAAAGGATAATGCTTAATTTTGTTTTCTATGTCAAAACACGTTGTAATTGCAATCGACGGTCCCGCCGGTGCGGGTAAAAGCACTGTTGCCAAAGGATTGGCACAGCTGCTTAATTACGTTTATGTCGATACCGGTGCTATGTACAGAGCAATTACATTTATTGTTCTTAAAAATAATGTTGAAGATAATATCTCGGAAATTATTAGAATCGCGAACGAATCTGATATAAAACTTAGGTATGAGAATGGTGTAACAAGGGTATTTATAAATGGTGAAGAGGTAACCGAAAATATTCGAACACCTGAAGTCAATGCAAAAGTAAGTGATGTAAGCAAAATTCCGGAAGTCCGCGAGCAAATGGTTAAAATTCAGAGAAAACTTGGTGAAAATACCAATATAATTGCGGAAGGACGTGATACAACAACTGTAGTTTTTCCTGATGCAACTATTAAAGTTTACCTCACCGCTTCTCTCGATGAAAGAGTGAAACGTCGTTATAAAGAATTAGTTGAAAAAGGATTGGAGTTAACTTTAGAGGAAGTAAGAGAAAATATTATTCAGCGTGATAGAATTGACAGCAGCAGAGAAGCCAGCCCGTTAAAAAAAGCCGATGATGCCGTTGAAGTTGATTCTACCAATATGACGATACCGGATGAGATATATAAAATTTTAAATATGATTGAAGAAGCAACTGGCAGAAAGTTAAAACAAAGTTTATAAGTCATCACAAACAACAAATGTAAAACTAAAC
>CAYLVF010000518.1:0-1910 GCA_964387045.1 uncultured Melioribacter sp.
TGCCTGTATTCCAATTGTAATATGATTTTTTATACGGACAGGCAGTAACACACATTCGCCAAGCTCTACAGACTTTTTGATTAATTAACACTACGCCGTCTTCACCTCTTTTATAAATTGCACCGGAAGGACAAGAAGCAACACATGCAGGATTCAAGCAGTGATTACATATTCTCGGCAGATAGAACATTGCCATCTTTTCCAATTGAAACATTGCTTCGCGTTCGGCTTTGGTCAAGTTTTTCAAGTTTGGATCTTGTCGTGCATATTCTGGAGTTCCGCTTAAATCGTCATCCCAATTCGGTCCGCTTTTAATATCTATCGGTTTACCGGTAACAAGCGAAACCGGTCTCGCGGTTGGTTGATCATCTCCAGCGGGAGATTCTATCAAATCGAGATATTTATAAGTCCACGGTTCATAATAATCATCAAGTACCGGCAGGTAAGGATTATGAAAGATGTTAAGCAGTCCTTTGTATTTACCCGAACCGCGCAGAGAAATTTTTTCTTCGCCGTTTTTCTTCCAGCCTCCTTTATAAATATCCTGGTCTTCCCATTTAGTTGGATAGCCGGTTCCGGGTTTTGTCTCGACATTATTCCACCACATATATTCCGCGCCTTTGCGGTCGGTCCAAATATTTTTGCAGGCAATTGAACATGTGTGGCACCCGATACATTTATCGAGATGAAAAACCATTGCAATTTGTGATCGTACGTCCATAATTTTCTATTTATTATTTATTATTGATTATTTGCCAATTATTTTGTTTGGATTGTTTTTCTTGAAGCAATAAAAATAGCTGTTAATTCACCAGCCTCTTTAATTAAACCCGCAATACGTTCTTTTTTAATAAGATTTTCTTTCAGATTAAATTCTAACCAAAACAATGATTCCTCTGCTTCTTCAATAACAATACTAAGTTTAGATGTAAAACTTGCTTTTGATTGAGCTAGACAAACTGCTCGATAATTTGCAGCAACAGAGGTTGATGCTCTAATCAATTGACCTTGCAGATGTCTGCCAAGTATTGTGTTCGGTAAACTCAAAGCTAGCTTTACACATCTATGCGCAAAAGTTTGTGTTCGATTCTTTAATTCTTCTTTATTCATCTTTTTTCAATAATCAATAGTCAATAATAAATCATAAATCAAAAAACTACTTTCTCCATCTTCTTAACAAAAACGTGAGTATCGCGGTTGACCGCAGTCGGACCCCAGTAATTAAAGTGATATGAAAATTGTCCGTAACCACCTGCAAGCAGATTCGGTTTTAAGTGTGTTCTTGTTATACTATTATTTCCCCCTGCTCTTTTGTTACCGCGAATTTGGGATTTCGGAATTGTAATAGTTCTTTCAACAGTATGATAGACAATACATACTCCTTTCGGAATCCTGCTGCTTACAACCGCACGAGTACAGTAAACCCCGTTATCGTTATAAACTTCCACCCAATCGTTATCTTTAATTCCCAATTCATCGGCATCTTCTTCACTCAGCCAGCAAGGTTCGCATCCTCTCGAAAGCGTTAACATTCTTAAGTTATCCATATAAGTCGAATGGATATGCCATTTACCGTGAGGTGTAAGACAGTTCAATGCCTTTGCTTTATTATCTTTCGAAGTTTCTTTTAAATCACCGTATGCTTCGGGTTTGGGTGAAGGTTTATATGTCGGTAAATGCTCGCCGAATTTAATATACATTTCATGATCGAGATAGAAATGCTGCCGCCCTGTTAATGTTCTCCAAGGAACCAATCTTTCAACATTATAAGTAAAGGCAGAATAAGCTCTACCGTTATTCATTAATCCCGACCAAACCGGTGAAGTATTATATCTTCTCGGCTGCGCTTGAAGATCTTTGAAATCCATACGCACGTCTTTACTTCCTTCGGCTAAATCGGATAAAACAAG
>CAYLVF010000519.1:0-1889 GCA_964387045.1 uncultured Melioribacter sp.
TGAAATGCTTATGAAAAATAATACCTTATCAAAATATTGTCAAGTTATTTATGATGGGATTTCTGTTAACTATTAAAATAAAATAACTTACGTGAGATTTTAATTTCCGATTTTAAAGAATACTTCAACTTAAAGGGGTATGTTGCAATGTTTCTTTTTAGGATTCGAATCGACTTTCGTCTTCAGTAATTGAAATGCGTTTATCAGTTTTTGCCGTGTCTCACGAGGTTTTATAACATCGTCAAGATAACCCCGTTCGGCAGCAATAAACGGATTTGCAAACTTTTCTCGGTATTCTTTTACTTTTTCTTGAACTTTCTTTTCGGGATTATCGGAAGATTCAATTTCTTTTTTAAAAATTATTTCAACAGCTCCCTTTGGACCCATGACAGCAATTTCTGCCGTAGGCCAAGCAAAATTAAAATCACCGCGTATATGTTTGGAATTCATCACATCGTATGCACCGCCATATGCTTTGCGTGTAATAACAGTAACTTTTGGAACGGTTGCTTCACAAAAAGCAAAAAGTAATTTTGCACCGTGACGAATAATTCCATTCCATTCTTGTTCGGTTCCGGGCAGGAATCCCGGCACATCTTCCAAAACTAATATCGGAATATTAAATGCATCGCAGAATCGAACAAATCTTGCTCCTTTTGTCGAAGCATTTATATCAAGAACTCCGGCTAGAACTGACGGCTGATTTGCAATAACACCGATTGTAATTCCGCCAATTCTCCCGAAACCAACTATTAAATTTTGTGCATAGTATTTATGTACTTCAAGAAAATCGTGCGCATCAACCAACAAATTAATTATATCATACATGTTGTAAGGTTTGTTGGGATTCTCCGGTACAATTTCATCCAACTTAGGATCGATAAAATCTTTTGTAAAATTGAATTCCATTTCGGGACTTTTATCTTTCCAATTCAACGGCAGATAGTCAACTAATTTTCTGATATTTTGAAAAACTTCAATTTCAGAATCGAAAGAAAAATGAGCGACACCGCTTTTTGATGCATGAGTTGATGCACCTCCTAAATCTTCGAATGTTACCTCTTCATGCGTTACTGTTTTGACAACATTCGGACCGGTTACAAACATGTGGCTTGTTTCCTGAACCATAAATACAAAATCCGTAATAGCCGGCGAATAAACAGCACCACCGGCACATGGGCCAAGCACGGCAGATATTTGGGGAATTACACCCGATGCGAGAGTATTGCGTAAAAATATCTCGGCATAACCGCCTAAACTTACAACCCCCTCTTGAATCCGTGCACCGCCCGAATCATTTAAACCGATTATTGGTATGCCTATTTTCAGACACTGATCCATAACTTTACAAATTTTTTCTGCATGGGCTTCGGAGAGTGAACCGCCGAATACCGTAAAATCTTGACTGAATATTCCAACCGGTCTATTGTTTATTTTAGCAAACCCGGTAACAACGCCATCGCCCGGCAATTTTAATTTATCCAAACCAAAATCAGTTGCGCGGTGTTTAACAAACATATCTATTTCTTCAAAGCTACCTTCATCAACAAGCAGTTCAATTCGTTCGCGAGCCGTTAGTTTACCTTTATCGTGCTGAGCTTTAATTCGGTCAACGCCACCGCCTAATTTAGCTTCGGCTCTTAATTTTTCTATTTCTTTCCAGTTATCTTTCATTATTATATCGTAATGTTTGAGAGGCTCTGTTCTTTTTGTTTTTTCAGTAATTCTTCTATTCTATTTCTGTAGTCGATGAATTTTTCAGTTCTCATCAACTCGATATTTCTTTCAGCTTCAAAACTAATTTGGATCGAGTCAATTATTTTTCCCGGTTCTTTCTGCATTAAATAAATTTCATCGGAAAGTAGAATAGCTTCAGAAAGATTTGAAGT
>CAYLVF010000520.1:0-1885 GCA_964387045.1 uncultured Melioribacter sp.
AAATTGCAGACATTGAAATTAAATTTTGATTGGACTTAAAGACTTCCGATTCTTTTTCTTCAAAAGAAAAGTTACCTTGATTAATATAAAGCTCTATAAATTTATTATTCTCGGCAAATCTATAAGCGATTAGAATGTCGGCGAGCATATCGTTGTTAAAATCATTAATGATTACTCCGTATGCTTGTCTATTCAATTTTTTATTTATCCCGGTTTCGTGATAAATGTTAGTAAAATTTCCATAACCGTCGTTTTTAAATAACATATCTTCACGACTGAAATTAGATATATAAATATCCAGATTACCGTCGTTGTTGAAGTCAATAAACTTAGCTGAAGTTAAGGCTAACGTTGCGTCAATTATTTCGAGGTCAAGTTTACTTCTATCAACATCATCCGAAAAATTAAATTCGCCAGTACCGAATGCCAGGTTGTAGTTTAAGTCATCTAAAATTTCCAGAAGATCGAGCTTTCCATCTTTATCCAAATCACCGAGAATAAAAGTTTGGTTCAAACTCGCACTAGTAATTCCGATTTGCTCACGCGATATTTCTGAAAAAATATTGTTACCGAGATTTTTGTAAATAAGATTTGGACCACCGTCTGAAATTATAGCGAGATCATTAAAACCATCTTTGTTGCCATCAAAAAAAGTAGCTGCTCTTCCCTCATTTCTTATGGATGACGCAGTTGTTATATCGGTAAATGAAAAACCGAGATTTTGTGAAGTTGTATAAATTCCCGCTTGTCCGATAACCCAAATTTTATACTCATCGTTTTCATCTTTAACAAACGCAACATCTTCAAATATATCATTGAATGATTTTATACTTTCAATTTCTTTCCACTCGTCTCCGTTCCATTCTAATAAAGTTGAACGCGTCCCTACAATCCAAGCTTTATCTAATCCATCGGAAATTACTGAACTGAATGAAACTCTGAAATCATTTTCAAAATATTGCCATTCACCATTTTCAAGTTTTAGAATTGTTCCTCTATCGCCAACTATCCAACCGTTGTTCGAGTCTATCATAAAAATTTTCCGAAGATCGGTATCAACAGGTGACTTAACTCTATTCCATTTTCCATTTTCAAATTTTATAATTACGCCTTCGCGTCCAACCGCCCAACCTAAATTTTCTGAAATCATTTCTATATCGTTTAAGTCTCCGAAGTAAATTGATTTTCTCTCAACATTTTTTAACGGACTATCGAATTCACTCCAAACTTTTCCATCGTAGTATAAAATATTTCCAAGTTGCCCGATCATCCATGCGGTACCGTCATCAAGAATCTCAATCCCATTCCACATTGAGTAATCAGTCTCGTCCCACATCACCTTTGGTAAAATTATTTCTTTAGTTTCATTTCCGTCATATTCATAAAAACGGGGATGCCAAAAGTTGTGATGTGTTTCGTGATGTATAAACCAAACCTTATTTTCATTATACGCAATTTGAGGATTATCGGAATAATCAAATTTAAAAACGGATTCCCACTTACCTTGTTTTAGCTGATACAGATTTCCTTTAGTGTCATAACCTGCACCGCGAGAAATTGCAATTCCTTCATCAACCGATCGCATAATGATTTTTGAACCAAGATCAACGTTTGCTTGTTTATACCATATTGCATCGCTTTGCATCTTTTCATTAAAATCTTTTCGATCCGAACAAGATGTGAATAGTAATACGGAAATTGCGATTAAGAGTATTTTGTGTTTAGGTAGAACCATAAAATAGGATAACAGGTTGAGATCTCTTTTTTGTAAATTGTTGTGCTTAATTTATAAAAATCGGTGAATAATTATGAAAGAATATAAAACAGCTACATTCGGATCCGGTTGTTTTTGGTGTACCGAAGCAATCTTCCAAAAATTAAAGGG
>CAYLVF010000521.1:0-1882 GCA_964387045.1 uncultured Melioribacter sp.
GAAAATTGATTAGCAGAACCATGCACGTTGAAAATTTGCAGCGTTGTCGGTTTTGCTGGTGGAAGTTCAGGAACAAACACATCATCGATATTACTGTATGGTGTATAAAAACCTTGTGTCGTAAGATGACGCGCTCGATAATAATAAGTTGTACCAACAACAAAATTTGAATCCATAAAAACATTAACATCGGCAGTTGTGTTTCCTACTTGAACAAAATCTCCTACATTCCCCTCTCTCCGTTCGACATAAGTTCCAACCTCTTGATTTGTATTATCAGTCCATCTTACTACAATTTTACGTAATTGGTTATCAAACTCGGCGATGAGGTTTGTAGGTGCGGGCACATCGGCAGCGGCGGTTGTTGCAGTTGCAATGTTTGACCACGCACTTTGTGAAGTACTATTAAAAGAAGCAATTCTGTAAGAATATGTAGTACTAGCCATTAAACTTTTATCTGTATATTCTCTTGCAGAAGGAGTTACCACGGCTGCTTGCTCAAAATTTCCTGTACTAGGATTCGTTCTTTGAATTCTAAAACCAAGTATGTTAACTTCTTTGCTCTCCCAAGTTAGGAGAATTTGACTTGCACCTAAAGTCTGGGCTTGCAAATTAAAAGCTTCACCACCTGTCGTACTTACTTCATTACTAAAAACAGAATTTCCGTACCTGTTAGTTGCTCTTACTTTGTAGTAGTATGTAAGAAGTTCCGAGAGACCGATATCATTATAACTAATTGTGTTCTTTGGTAAAGTTCTATATAGATTGTATTCTTCATTTGTACCTACTCTTCTCCACAGTTCAAAATTATCCTCTGTATTAGAATTATCATCCCAAAATAAATTAACTGAGCCAGTTGAAATTTTTGTTAAGACTAGATTGGTTGGAGAAGCGGGTGCTTCTAAAGTTTCGACAACCGGTAGTTTTTTTTGAACTTCGCTGAAACCATATTTACCGGCAGTATTTCGCACATTAACAAAATAATCAATTGAAGTGCCCAATAAAGTCGAATCAACATTTAAATAAATATCTGTATTTGAGCCATTGGTTGCTTCAAATATTTCCACAAAGCGACCTTTCTGACTTTCAATTATAACTTCAAATTGATCAAGACCTTCACCCCCTGGGTAATCAGATGCTTCATAAAATATTTGATTGCTTCCAACTTGCACGGTGTCACCTGAAACTGGACTTATTATTCTAATTGTCGGTCTGGTCGTCTGAGTGTCAGTGATGTTTTCAACGCATGAAAACATTATTAGAGTCGAAAGCAGAATAATTATATTAACTTTCATCATTTTGTTGGTTACCGGTTAGTTTTTCAAACCGGTAATTTAGTGAATATTTTCTTAACCGATATATAAATACCATTTTCTCTTAAAATAAGTCTATAACGGAAGTATATTGTCAAAGTCAATTAAAAATATTCTGGTTTCATTCGGTTTTAAGTTTTTAACATACATATAAAGCGCATTTGTTTCCTTATCGAATTCGTAAGCCGGGATATCTGTGTTAATTATTTCCGAACTGACGTTCACGTTTTTAACCGGTTTATTTATATTTACTTCGGCTACAAATTCTTCTACAACCGTATCACTTGGGTTAGTAACTTCAACGCTGATTCTTCGTTTGCTTCGCCATTCGTATCTTACTTCAATATTACCCCTTCTTTTCCACCAAGATAAAATATCTTCGACTGAAGCAAGCCAAATATTATTTTGTTTTGCATATTTCATAACATCATTAAGCACATCAACATATTGTGATTGAAGTTGATATTCAGTGTGCACTTTCAAAACATAGAGACCGCCTTCAAATAGTAATCTATTTATATCTTCTTCATATGTATAAAGTTGGAATGAACTTTCTTTAAGACCATATT
>CAYLVF010000522.1:0-1874 GCA_964387045.1 uncultured Melioribacter sp.
TATGATAATCAACCATACGGTTCTATTCTTGAAGAAATATTTAAACGTGCTTATTCTGAATATCCATATAGCTGGACGCCTATCGGCTCTGTTCAGTATATCGATATGGCAACAATCGATGAGTTTATTGAATTCTATGAAACTTTTTATGTTCCTCAGAATGCTACTTTATCAATCGCAGGTGATATAGATATTGAGAAAACAAAAGAACTCGTTAAACTTTATTTTTCCGATATACCTAGAGGAAGCAAAGAAGTATACAGACCAAACATTGCCGAACCGCCTATGACTGCGGAAATTAGAGATACTGTTTATGATAATATTCAGCTTCCGGCAGTGATTCATTCATACCGCATACCTGCTCAGGGCACCGAAGATTATTATGCAATTAACATGCTTACAACCCTGCTTTCTGGCGGTCAAAGTTCACGCATGTACAAAGAACTTGTAGATAACAAACAACTTGCACTTCAAGCTGCATCAATACCTTTATCGCTTGAAGCCGAAGGACAATTTATTGTTTTTGGTTTAACTAATGTCGGTATTGAGCCGGCTGATTTAGAAGAAGCAATTCAAGAAGAAATTAACAAAGCCAAAAATGAACTCGTATCTAATAAAGAATTTGAAAAATTACGCAATCAAATTGAAAGCAGATTTGTACAGCAGAACTCTACGGTTGCAGGTATTGCAGAAACTCTTGCCGATTATCATGTTTATTTTGGCGATGCCAATTTAATAAACACCGAGTTGGAAAGATATATGAAAGTTACTAAAGAAGATATTAAGCGTGTCGCAAATGAATATTTAAATGAAAATCAACGAGTAGTTTTATATTACTTGCCTAAGTCACAAGAGAAATAAAGTTTATGAGAATAACGGAGAATAAAATGAATAACAAGTTTTTTATTATAATAATATTTCTGTTTGCTTTATCGCTTTACGCGCAAGTTGACAGATCAAAAATGCCGGAGCCTGCCCCTGCTCCGGAAATCCAAATTGGTGATTCGGAATCTTTTACTCTCGATAACGGCTTGAGGGTTTTTGTTGTTAAAAATGTTAAACTTCCTGTCGTCTCCTTCTCGCTAGTTATTGACAGAGACCCAATCTTCGAAGGAGAAAATGCCGGATACGTATCAATGTCCGGTCAGTTATTAAGAACCGGAACCAAAACTAGATCAAAAGCCGATATTGACGAAGCTGTTGATTTTATTGGTGCAAGACTAAGCACTTCTGCTACAAGTATATTTGCAAGTTCTTTAACCCAGCATACAGAAAGTTTACTTGACCTTATGAGCGACATTGTTCTTAATGCCGAGTTTAAGCAGGAAGAATTAGATAAAATAATCAAACAAACTCTTTCAGGATTGAAAGCTCAGAAAGATGATCCGAATGCAATTGCCTCTAATGTAAGGAATGCGCTTGTTTTCGGATTAGGTCATCCATATGGTGAACAAATCACCGAGGAGACCGTTAATAATATTACTCTAAAAATTTGTCAAAACTATTACGAAAATTATTTTAGTCCGAGTATTTCATACATGGCAATTGTAGGTGATATTGAAAAAGATGATGCGGAAGAGTTGATAAAAAAATATTTCGGTAGTTGGAAAGCAAAGGAAGTCCAAAAAGCAACATACAAAAAACCTCAAGCACCATTAGTAAACAAAGTCGCTTTGGTTGACAGACCTCAGTCAGTTCAATCTGTAGTAAACGTATCTTATCCTATTGATCTTAAAATCGGTTCGGAAGATGTAATTAAAACTTCCGTTGCCAACATGATTTTGGGTGGTTATTTCTCCTCCAAATTGAATTCAAATTTAAGGGAAGATAAAGGTTATACATACGGGGCAAGATCAAGTATTGATTCGGATGAA
>CAYLVF010000523.1:0-1873 GCA_964387045.1 uncultured Melioribacter sp.
AAATCAAAAGGAAAATACTTTGATAATAATTACAGTGTTGTTAAAGATGAAAATGGAAATTTCAGAGGAGTGGTTCTTGCCAGCCAGGATGTAACCGAAAAAGTCGAATTGGAAAAGCAGCTTGTTAAGGCAAATGAAGAACTTGAAAAAAAGATAAAGGAAAGAACAAGGGAAATTAAAAATGCATATGAGAAATTGAAAATTGCTCAGCTTCAATTGATGCATTCGGAAAAGATGGCTGCCATTGGACAGTTCGTTTCTGGGGTCGCTCACGAAATTAATAATCCTTTAGACGGTATTCAAAATTGTATAAGAATGGTTCTGAGTGATTTGGATAATAAAGAACAAGCTGAGGATTACCTTCCGCTTGCACTTGAAGGTCTTTTTAGAATTGAGGTCTTGGTAAGGCGTCTTCTCGATTACGCTAAACCCCACTCAAATGAAAAAGTAAGGGTTAATGTTCACGACATAATAGAAGATGCGATCGAATTAACAAAATTTAAGTTGAAGAAAAAAGGAATTGCTATTACAAAAGAATTTCATAAAGAATCACTTTTTATTTTTGGGGAAACTCATTATCTCGGTCAAGTTTTCGTCAATCTTATACTTAACGCTTATGATGCAATATCCGGTGATGGATCAATAATAATCAGAACATCTGTTGATAATAATAAGAACATCAAAATTTCCATTAAAGATACGGGAATTGGAATTTCTGAAGAGGATCGGATAAAGGTGTTTAATCCTTTCTTCACAACAAAGCAGAAAGATAACGGTACCGGATTGGGGTTATATCTTGCTTACAATGTTATTAACGAACATGCCGGCAATATTGATATTAAAAGTGAAATCAATAAGGGAACTGAAATTATTATAACACTTCCTCATTTTGAAGAATCGAATGAGGTAATTAAAGATAACATCGAAATATTAGACACGGTAAAAAAATGAATATTGTTGTTATTGATGATGAAAAAACAAAAAGAATTACGATGACTGATTCTTTAAAAAAAGCCGGTTACAAAGTTGAATCATTTGCTTCTTCATTATTGGCAATAAATTATATTGAAAAAAATAATGTTGATATGATTATCACTGATATACGCATGCCGGAAATTGATGGATTTGAAGTCCTCGAGAAAGTAAAATCAATTAACAATGAAATAGCCGTAATTATGATTACGGCTTTCGGTACAATTGAATCGGCGGTTGAAGCAATGAAGAAAGGTGCATATGATTATATTACAAAACCATTCTCATCAGATCAACTCTTGTTGCTTGTTCAAAAATATGAAAAGGTAAAATCTTTGCTAGATGAAAATATTTCATTAAAGAAAAGATTGGAAGATAGGTATTCGTTTCATAACCTAATCGGTAAGTCGAAAGTAATGATTGAACTTTTCGATCAGATTGAAATGATAAGCACAAGCGAAATGTCGATACTTATAGAAGGAGAAAGCGGAACGGGAAAAGAAGTTGTTGCAAATGCAATTCATTATAACAGTCAAAGAAAAGATAAACCATTTATAAAATTAAGCTGCGCAGCTTTAAACGAATCTCTTTTAGAGAGCGAATTATTTGGTCATGAAAAAGGGGCTTTTACCGGTGCATACAAAGAAAAACAAGGGCGATTCGAATTAGCCGACGGAGGCACGCTCTTTCTTGATGATGCTGATGATATTCCAATGAGTTCGCAAGTAAAGTTATTACGTGTGCTTCAGGAAAGAGAATTTGAAAGAGTGGGGGGTACAAAGCCTATCAAAGTTGATGTTAGAGTAATTTGTGCTACTAAAGTTGACTTATGGGAGAAGGTTAAGAGAAAAGAATTTAGAGAAGATTTGTATTATAGACTTAGAGTTATCCCGATTAGAAT
>CAYLVF010000524.1:0-1869 GCA_964387045.1 uncultured Melioribacter sp.
AAAAATAAATTTTAACTTAAAGCAGCAACACTTTTTGAACATTATACCCATTCCGAACGAACCGTTTTTGGGTGAGTGAGGGATCTCACTTTTATATTACTGATATTCTCAATTTATTTAAGGTGAGATTCTCGCATTGCGATGCCTTCGGCATTCATCCGTTAGCCAACGGATTCAGAATGACAGTTATGCAACATACTCTTTATCTATGAAATATGATTAACGATTTATAATGAGCATTACATAAACTTCCGAAATCAACCTTCGTTAATCTATTGTTCTGAGAAAAAAATAGAAGCAAAACAGATTTGCAAATCAAACCCTCTAATTCTCATCTCGTTGATGCAATTTGAGATCGACATAAATACAAGAATAAAATTTGATCCGATGTAATCACACTAATTAAATCCTAATTACCATCATTCCCCCTGAATATCCGAATTACTAAAGTAAGATGTAATGTGAATCACACTAAGTTGTTGTTTCAAAAAAATATATAATTTTTCTTGTTTTATTAAATCATTAGTAATATATTAATTCCAACGTGTTCTATTTTACTTGTATAAAGCTGTTTTTTTACAAAATGCTGAACTAAATGAGAATACTGAAACCCAAAAAACTCAAAAAAGGTGAAGTTATTGGAATTATCTCTCCGGCTTCTTCGCCTCACGATCTTTCTACAATTGAGAAAGGCGTTAATTATCTTGAACGTATGGGTTACAGTGTTGAAGTTGGGAAATCCGTCGGTAAAGTTAATGGTTATCTTGCCGGCAGCGATTCTGAAAGAGTTGCCGATATTCATGATATGTTCAAGAATAAGCATGTTAAAGCAATTTTTTCATTACGTGGTGGTTACGGATCGGCGAGAATTCTTGATAAATTGAATTATCAGCTTATTCGAAAGAATAATAAAATTTTCGTCGGCTTTAGTGATATTACTGCATTACAAATGGCATTCTACAAAAAAGCAGGTATTGTTACATTTGCCGGACCAATGGTGGCGACAAATTTTGCAGGTGAAATAAATTCATTTTCTGAAGAATTTTTTTGGGATTTAATCACAAAAAATCGTAAAATAGGAAAGTTGAAAAATCCTAATGAGGAGAAATTTTTCGTCTTGAATAAAGGTAAATCTGAGGGCAAGCTTCTTGGCGGTAATTTATCAACAATCATTTCGTTAATGGGTACTAATTACTTACCATACTTTAGGAATTCTATTTTGTTTCTTGAAGAAATAAATGAACCCCCTTATAAAATTGATCGTATGTTTAACCAACTTAGATTAACTAAGATTCTCAACAGCGTAAAAGGAATTATTCTTGGAAGATTTGTAGATTGTTATGAAAGTAACAAAGAAAAAAATACTCTTTCTTTGAATGAAATTATTATTAACTATTTCAAAAATCTAAAAATTCCTGTAATTTACAATGTCAAACACGGGCATATTAGTGAACTTATTACGTTACCGATTGGAATCAATACAAAAATAAACACAACAAAAGGTTTTATCGAAATAGCGGAAACCGGAGTAATATAATAAAACTATCAGAAAACAAATTAATTATTTAACAATAACCTTAAGGAGGTTACATGAAAAAACTACTCACTTTAGTAGTTATTCTTCTCTTTGCTTCAACTTTCTTCGCTCAAGAAGCCAAATCTGCAAATGCAGCTGAGTTTGAAGAATTTGCACAGCAAATGTCTCAAGAAGTAAAATCAGGTGATGTAAAAGTAAGAACAATGAATCACCTGCTTTTTAACAAAAAGAAAGAACTTGGTAAGTTGAGTGATGAAGTTCAAATTCCTCACGGTCCTCAAAATAATGATGTAACTATTTACACTGAAAATTTTGAGAATTTACCGGGTATC
>CAYLVF010000525.1:0-1802 GCA_964387045.1 uncultured Melioribacter sp.
CCGAAAGGAAACTTTTCGAAAAATACAGAATTGAGTTTTACACCGATGAAATAAATGACGAGAATACCTGGAATTTATTCGGGTCATCACCGAATATTTTCACGTCTCCCTTTTCGCTCTTTGATGACAGACAAAAGTATCTCTACAATTATCAAGACGGCAATAACAATGTTTTTGTTGAGATGCTCGGCACATTTAATTACGGACACCGGGTCAAACCCTCAACAAATAATTCGGAATTGTATGATATCGGTTTTAGATTCCGCGGTACATTGTTTTCACATCTTGGTTATAACTTAACTGTTATAAAAGGTGGAGTTAGCGGTAATAAAGATTTCTCGGTAATTCTTGATCCGCGCTTGAATTATAATTTTAAATTTATCGAAGACATTGAAAATATTATTAACTACGATTTTGTCGAAGGATATCTGCAGTATAATACTCAACCAACCGAAAATATTGATATAACCGTTCAACTTGGCAGAGAAAAAATTACTCTCGGTTACGGATATAATAGTAAGCTGTCATTTTCGGGCGATCATCCTACAATGGATTTTTTCAAATTTAATATCAAATATGGAATTGTAAATTTCACATCAATCCACGCATCCACCGTTGGGGATTTTGATTTCGATAGAAGTAAACTTTATACAAAATATATTGCAATGAACCGGTTGAAGTTAAGCTTCCCGGATTTTATGGATTTCGGTATCGGTGAAATGATTGTTTATTCTGATAGAGGAATTGACTTAGCATATTTTAATCCGTTACTATTTTATAAATTTGCCGAAATGTCATTGCAGGACCGTGATAATGGATTATTATTTCTTGATGCGAAGACAAATTTTTGGAAAAATTTAGAATTTCACGGTACTTTTTTCCTTGATGAAAACTTACTCGGACATTTGCAGCATCTTTCAAGATTCTCGAACAAAACGGCTTATCAACTTGGTGCGATGTGGTATCAGCCTTTAGGATTGCGCGATCTTTCGTTATTTGTTGAATACACAAAAATTCGACCCTACACATATTCTCACACTAACAACAAAAATACCTTTACTGCATTTGATCAAATTCTTGGACATAGAATTGGTCCCAATGCGGATGAAATTTTTATTAAAGCTGCTTACAATCTAAATGAATGGATCAGACCGTCAATATCCTATTCATACATAAGAGCGGGAAATAATATTGTTAGTGAAAACGGAACCTTAATAAAGAATGTTGGCGGTGATGTTTTCCAACCTTATAGAGATGACGTTGATCCGATGGACGCACCGTTTCTTGACGGAAATAGAGTGAATACAACCGAAATTATTGCTAATTTAAAAATAGAACCTTTCCGTGATATTATTTTTGATCTTTCTTATAATTATATTTTCGGCGATCATGTTACGGAGAATTTTACTGAAAATTTAAGTTATGCACAACTAATTATGAAACTACAATTTTAATGAAAAGTGTAATTGCAATATTATTAGTCGTATTCTTACTTATCAGTTGCGATAAAGGAATTGAACCATATCCCGAACCGGTTGACCCGGATAATACCGGTATTGCAGGTACGGTTAATTTTATCGGGACATGGCCTTCAGGAATTGCGAGAACTCACATTGTATTATTTAAAAATGCAATTTTATCTGAAGCTGATTTCTTCCCGCCAAATTTAAGTTATGTGAGTAATGAAATTGACAGCGGTACCGTAGTTTTAGAGTATGATTCCAGAACAAATAATTTATTAGATGTCAACATCGCACCGGGAACTTATAGATATATTGTTGTTGCTCAATCAACTAAAGATG
>CAYLVF010000526.1:0-1789 GCA_964387045.1 uncultured Melioribacter sp.
TAATCAAACTCGACGCCGCCCAGTACCAGTTTGCGATTTTCAACAAACTTATGAATATCATATCCGATTCCAAACAGCATGAATCCTCTTTTCAGTATCCCTCCAGTTTTCTTAGTTCTAATTCTTTCAGCCTTCTTTCGGCACTTTTGCGTATCTTTTCATCATAGCTATATAAAGATGTTTGTTTATAAATTGCCTTAGCCTTATTCACATCAGCCAACATTTTTTCGTAAACTTTTGCAAACAAACCATCATGGAAAGAAATTTTTATTGTTCCCATGATCTTTCTCCTATGTTAAACCACTTTTTCGCATAAGGCTCTTCACATTTTCCAGTAACAAGTTTACTTCAGATACCTGTCGCACCATTTCTTCCCTCTCCGTCCATCGAAGGTCGCGGTATGACGAAATGTTGTTACTAATATCTTCGATCACGCGATCAATGGCTTTGTCGATTTCAAATTTCATGAACTCGACAAATCGTTCACAAATTGCATCCGTACGTTTTATAAATTCATTTCGGAACGACTTCCTTCTCTGAGGGAAAATTGCAAATCCTATAGATGCCAATGTCACGGCAATTCCTATAACGACGGGGGGAGGCACAATCCATGAGAACATCATTGTAACACCAACGCCAATGCCAACGGCAAACGCTTCGGTCAATAGAAAGCCAATAAATCCGCCCTGCACCAAACTGTTCAGTCTCTCCGATTCTCGTTCAATATCTAATTCTCTGAATTCCTTAGAACGTGACTTTAAAGCAACCTCAATTTCGTGCTTTCGGTCGTCGTAGCGCCGCTCTGCGTGTCCATCAAGGATACTTCCCGCCCTGCGGTCATATCCCACTTCTTTTTCTATATGGTCTCTTGCCAAATCCCATAATGACCGGTTATTTCTTGCGACATAATCCACCACATCATCGACAATACGATCTAGATCAGTTTGAGGATTTAAAAGCCCGTAAACTTCCCTCTTAAACCGCTCATCAATCTTTTCCCTTCCCACCTTGGAAAGAATTACGGACTTCATAGTAACATACGAATTCAGGAAATTATCTAATTTTTCTTTTAATCGAGAAAATACAAGCTTAATCTCGTCTCTGTATTTTAATGTATACTCCTGCATGTCCTGCTTTTTATTCTTAAGCCGTGTCTCAAATCGTTCAATACTTTTGATATCGGTATTGCACTTATTAACCCTCTCGCTGAGATCCTGTTGGAGTTCAGTAAATACACTGAACAAATATTTTAAGGGGCTGACCAATTTAAAATCGATCTTTGTATCGAGGTCCATTTTTTCAAATACAAAAGTTTCAACCTCTTTAATCTTGCTTTTTTCAAGGAGAATCGCGTCTCCTTCAACTTTCGCTTTATAAGCCTCCTTCGCGGACATCAATAATATCTTGGGTTCAAAACCAAGCAACCGGTAACAATTCTTTTCCAGAAAACTCAGGATCTCATTGAGTTCTTCAGGAGTTTTCAGGTCTATCTTGTTCAGAATAAATAGCACTTTTCGGCCCCATTTACCCTTCAAAAATTGCAGGAATTGTCGCTCACTCTCCGTAAATGGGTGGTCCGCAGAGGTTACAAAAAGGACAAGTTCTGCTCTATGGACAAAGCTTTCCGTTAGCGCTGCATGTTCTATAATAATTGAATTGGTACCTGGTGTATCAACCAGAGTAACGTCTTTCAATGCTTCCATAGGGTAAGTTGCCTGACACAAATGATCACCCACCTCTTTGACCTCAACTTTATCTCCGTATGTCAACAGGGTGATTCGATTCGTAG
>CAYLVF010000527.1:0-1785 GCA_964387045.1 uncultured Melioribacter sp.
ATCCTTTTTAGGTTGAGTAATGAATAGTATCAAATCATTCTTTCAAGAAATTATAGACTTTTTAAGTGTGCCGGTTTTTTCAATCGCTAATTCTAGCATAACACTGTGGACTTTGATCTATCTTGCTGTGCTGCTTGCACTACTTTATTTTCTTACCGTAAAGCTCAATAAAATTGTTGTTTATAAAGTATTAGCCAACAGCAAAATAGAACTTGGCGTTAGGGTAGCGGTTGGCACAATATTCAGATATTTAATACTTACTGTGGGATTTATAATCATTCTTCAAACAGTCTGAATTAACCTTAGCAGTATAACGATTCTGCTTGGCGCTCTTGGTGTTGGTATCGGTTTCGGTCTTCAAAATGTTACAAACAATTTTGTAAGCGGATTAATTATTTTATTTGAAAGACCAATAAAAGTTGGCGACAGAATTGAAGTTGCGGGAGTCAATGGAGATGTAATCAATATTTCAATGCGAGCGACAACTATTATTACAAACGATAATATTTCGATAATTGTTCCGAACTCAGAATTCATTTCTTCAACTGTTATTAATTGGAGTCATTCCGATAGAAATGTAAGATTTAATTTTCCCGTTGGTGTTTCTTATAAAGAAGATCCCGAGAAAATTAAAAAAATATTAATTGAAGTAGCTGATTCAAATTCGGGGGTACTAAAAAATCCTAAACCGGATGTGTTGTTTACCGACTATGCCGATAGTGCTTTAGTATTTACTTTACGTGTTTGGACGACTGAATACATAGTTAAACCGGGTGTTCTTAAAAGTCAGCTCTATTATGAAATTTTCAAGAGGTTTAAAGAGGAAGGAGTAGAAATTCCATTCCCGCAAAGAGATTTGCATATTAAAGAGATGCCTCCTAATGTAAAGAGTACATAATATATTTTGATGGATAAAATCAACTAATACTTTAAAACTCCCTCATTCATTTCTAGAGTAAAACCTTTTTGTTTTACCCAAGTAAAATTGTCTAAATCATTCTTTTCCCTCTTGCCTAGCCATAGACCATTATTATCTAAGAACAACCTGTAAAAATTCTCTCCATCTTTGTAATACCAAAATGAGCTGTCAATTCTGAATTCCCAGACATTACCATTATTCCATTTCACATTCATTTTTCTGTTAGGCTGCATTTTTACCTCACAAATAGATTTTATATTATCTTTAACTTACAAAGAAAATTGTTATTTTACACGCCGTAAAATTCCAATAAAACTAAATTGAATATGAATAAAAAACAAAAAGAAAAAAAAACGATCCAAGATAAAGTTATTGAGAATCTTATAAGTATATTAAAGACTGCTCTCGTTCTGTTAATTATAATTTCTGCTGTTGTTGAAGCATCCCGTGTTCCCACCGGTTCTATGGAGGATACTATTCTTGGAGGTGACTTTTTACTGATTAATAAATACTTGTATGGACCTGCAACACCGAGATATATTCCGCTTACCGGCATCGAATTACCTTATTATAGATTTCCTTCCTTCAGAGAACCAAGGAAAAATGATATCATCGTTTTCAAATTCCCCGGTAACAGAGACCAAATTGAATTTGAGGAATTTACACATTATGTAAAAAGATGTGTAGCAGGACCGGGTGATACACTCGAAATTATTGATAAAGTTGTTTTTGTAAACGGAGAGGAATTTCCGATTCCCGAACATGTAAATTATGATAACAAATTACTCCCCAAAGGGCTAGCCGATCCATACATTTTCCCGAAGGGAAGCGGCTGGAATAGTGATAACTATGGACCTATTGTCATC
>CAYLVF010000528.1:0-979 GCA_964387045.1 uncultured Melioribacter sp.
AAAGTGGCAGTCCAACCGCTAATACAAGCATAAATAAAATTATGCGTGACCATCTTGATTCTCCAATTCGTTTATTTTAGCAAGTAAATGCTCAACGGCTTCAACTGGACTAGTCAAATAAACTTCAGGCACATTGGATGTTTCTTTTGGTGCTCCAGTTGTAGTTGTTCCAGATTCAACTTCTGGCTTTGTTGGTGTTGTATTAATTTTGTTACCAAATACATCTTCCTGCCACTTTTGAGGATCTTTTATCCACTTTATAAGTTCGTTTTCATTTTCTTTACTTAAATAACCACTGCGAATACCGATATAGACAGGTGTGACAATTCGGTCAGCATAATCCCAAATGATTTGTTTTAAAGTATTAAGTTTGATACGCGTTCCACCCATTACTTTGCTTTCAACTACTTCAAATATATCACCTGTTTTCTGCTCTCTCGGATTTGTCACCAATTCTTTCGCATCCTCAAAAAGATCATTAAAGATCAAATTTCCACAAGTTAATCCCGCAATAATCATAACCTTTGGCGAAACATCAGTTCCGAATTGTGCCTGCTTTGCGCCCCCTCGTAAGACAACAAGTGAACGAAGTATTTTTTCGGTTCTTTCAATCTTCTTATTTTTATCTTTAATTTGATATATCGTTGCACTCTTATCATTTGTTAATACTCTCTCAACAACGTGTTTTTGTTCATATTCCTTTATTAGCCTATCTTCAAGTTCTTCTCTATCCCCTGCATTTCTAAATACTCCGATCCTGTGATATGCCAGTCCAAATATTCCTTGTAAATGTGTATTATAAAAGCGCGTTGTATAGGGTAGTGAACTGGGAACTGCAAGAATAATTTTTCTTACAGCTAATTCGAGGTCTTTTTTTTCTTTTTCATCTGATATTTCATTTGAAATTTCTCTTAATTTAGACTCCAACATTTTTACTAAATCCTCACGGCTTACATCTTGTTTTAATAATGATTTTGCT
>CAYLVF010000528.1:989-1774 GCA_964387045.1 uncultured Melioribacter sp.
TTTATTATCTAAAAATGGATTCAGCCGATGGTGTTTATTTTGCATCTACATTTTTCAGAAAGTTTACTTTTTTCTCCAGTAATATCATCCAGTATTTCTTGATACAAACTTATAGCAATGCTCTTTGGATAAACAAACCCCTTATCAATACCCTCCCAGCCACTCTTTCTAACAGACATTAAAATTGATGACTGAAATGGTGAACTTCTTATTGTTGCTTTGATACCTTTAGAACCTTGCCCTTCCTTTGCGGCCATGTATCCGAAAATGTCATGTTCTGCGTACAAAACAGGGTCAATATTTAATCCTACTTTCTTCGTTGTATATTTTTCTTTGGATTCTGATTCTCCAGTATCAATTCCAGTGGTTTCAACAGGTGTCGTCGGATCACAAGGATATTCTTCTTTGTATGTTTCCCTGAGCCAGTGGCGCCATGCTTGCGCTGATACATATGGAATTTTATTATTAAACTCCTGCATGGTTTTAGGAGTTGTGATATCATATCCCTCATGTTTTTCAGAAGTCGAGCCATTTAAAAATGCTCCTTCTGCCCTAATAAGAAATGTTCCAACAATATGTGTTAATTTTTTATCCATTGCCTTATCTCCTTATGTAATTTGACTACATGCCTTATATTTTTCTCGATATAAATTAGTTAATTCAAGTCTCAATTGAAATAATACTTCCCAAACTTCATTATTACCATTTTCATCTCTGCAAAGGTCATCCCACTCTTCATTACTGTAGCCATCTTTAATTTCGGCAAGCGATGCAAACCAATCTTC
>CAYLVF010000529.1:0-1771 GCA_964387045.1 uncultured Melioribacter sp.
TTCAAGAAGATAATCTCTCTTTTATCGTAAATATTTTCACAGGACATAAAACCGGCTTTTATCTTGATCAAAGAGAAAATCGGAAAATTATTTCGGAATACTCAAAAGGAAAAAATGTTCTCAATTGTTTTTCTTACACCGGCGGATTTGGAATTGCTGCAGCGGCAAACCAAGCTGAACATGTTACGAATATCGATTCATCCGATGAAGTTCTTTTAATTGCGGAAAGAAATTTTCAATTAAATAAAATAAATGACAATCTGTTTACCACTATAAAAGCGGATGTTTTTACCGAGCTTCGAAAACTTAAATCGGAAAACAAAAAATTTGATTTGATTATTCTCGATCCGCCAAAGTTTGTTGAAGGAAAAAATAGTCTAAATAAAGCAAGCAGAGGTTATAAAGATATAAATATGCTCGCAATGCAATTGTTGAATGAAGACGGATTACTTTTTACATTTTCTTGTTCCGGACTTATGACTCCCGAACTATTTAATAAAATTATCGCCGACGCAGCAATCGATGCGGAAATAAATTTTTCGATTATTAATAGACTTTGGCAGTCTGTTGATCATCGGGTTACAACAAATTTCCCGGAATCATTATATTTAAAGGGATTGTTACTTAAAAAGGATTAATGATTATGAAACAGAAAGGTATTAGAGGAATGATAGATAGGCTCAATGAGCCAAATAATTTTATATCAGGTATTTATAATTACTGCGATAGTTGGTGTGAGCGATGTTCATTAACTGACCGCTGTCTGAATTTTTCCTCCCGTGATGAATACGATTTTAATAAGGAAGATGATGAGGGCACATTAGATAATACATTGGATTCAGTGTTCGAAATGTTCTCAGACATAAGTACTTTTTTAAAGGAAGAAGCTAAAAAAAGGGGAATTGATCTTGATGAAGAAGTTGATATGAGTGAATATGAAAATGCAAAAGAGAAAGCTAATTCACACCCGCTGACAAAAATGGCATATAAATATTTTCAATTCGTCAATGACTGGTTAAAATCACGCGAAGAAATTATTACTAAGCAAGTCGATGAGTTTATTAAGTCTGCAGAATTAGGTCTTGATGAAGAAACGATTCAAAATAATGTAAAAGAGTTCCAAGATGCTATTGAAGTAATTCAATGGTACTTCACATTGATAAGAGTAAAAATTATTCGAGCTCTTCATACAAAGTTTGATAAAACTCACGTTGATGATGAGTTCCAATATGAGCAAGTTAACACATCGGCTAAAATTGCTTTGGTAGGATGCGAAAGATCATTGACGGCTTGGAAAACTCTATATGATTATCTTAAAGAAGACGAGGATAAGATTTTGACTATCCTTGCTTATCTCGACATGCTATTAAAAGAAATTAAGGAAGAGTTCCCCGATGTTGCTGAATTTAAACGACCCTACTTTGATTAGTGAATTAGTAAATTATCTTCGTAACTAAATTATTTTTTTAATAATATTGTTGTACAACAAAACAGTTAAGTCAATGAAGAAAATTATTCTGTTTTTGCTCTTTGTAATTTATGTTTCTGCACAAGTAGAAAACGTCCCTTTAGATCACAGTGTATATACCTTCCTTAAAGAAATGGAAGTAAAGAAAATTATTTACCGTATTAATGAAGACATTCCAAATCTAAAATACGGCGAAGTAAAAAACTTTTTGAAGCAAATTGAATCCCGCCAAATTGAATTAAGCAATACCGAAAGGAAACTTTTCGAAAAATACAGAATTGAGTTTTACACCGATGAAATAAA
>CAYLVF010000530.1:0-1757 GCA_964387045.1 uncultured Melioribacter sp.
AATCATTTGTCGAAGGAGCTAAAGAAGGATTTCAAATTGCTGTAAGAATCATTCCTTATTTAGTTGCAATGCTTGTTGCAATAGGAATATTCAGAGCAGGTGGTGCAATGCAGTATTTGATAGCATTAGTATCTCCGGCAACAGATTTAATTGGAATGCCCGCTGAAGCATTGCCGATGGCTTTCATGCGTCCTCTTTCCGGAAGCGGTGCGCTCGGTGTTATGGCTGAAATTCTTTCTGTCCACGGTGCCGATTCATTCATTGGTGTTTTAGTTTCAACAATTATGGGAAGTACAGAAACAACTTTCTATGTTATTGCAGTTTATTTTGGTGCTGTTAATATCAGCAAAACTAGGTATGCATTAGCAGCCGGCTTATTAGCCGATATTGCCGGTATTTTGGGTGCATTATTTATTGTAAGATTTTTATTTGGTTGATATGAAGATTTTTATCACAAGATCGCTCCCGGGTAATATTGAAAAATTGCTGTGTGCTGAAGGACATACCGTAACTACCTTCAAGAAAGATTATGCTATTGAGAAAAGTGAATTAATCAAAAATGCAATGAATGCCGATGCGGTTATTTGTTTACTTACGGATCAAATTGATAAGGAAGTATTAGATAATCTTAATAGATGCAAAGTTATTGCAAACTATGCGGTTGGTTATAACAATATTGATGTTGAATATGCAAAAGGCAAAGGAATTGTCGTTACAAATACACCCGATATTTTAACAGATGCTACTGCCGATATTGCTGTTGCTTTAATACTTGCGTGTGCAAGAAAAATCATATCAGGCGATAAAATTGTAAGAGACAATAAATTTACCGGTTGGTCACCTAAACTTTTACTAGGTATTGAACTTAACGGAAAAACCGTAGGGATAATTGGCGCCGGTAGAATTGGACAAGCGGCAGCAAAAAGATTAAAAGCTTTTGGTACAAAAATTATTTACTACAATCGAACAAGTAAAAAGGATTTTGAAAAAGAAGTCGGCGCAAAAAGAGTATCACTTAATTATCTAGTAAAGAATTCAGATATTATATCAATTCATATTCCCTTATCTAAAGAGACCTTTCATCTTCTCAATAAAGAAAATATGGCTCACTTAAAAACGAATGCAATTTTAGTCAATACTGCTCGGGGCGAAATCGTCGATGAGAAATTTCTGATTAACCTGCTCAAAAAGAAAAAAATTCATTCAGCAGGATTCGATGTTTACGAAGGCGAGCCTAAAATTAATCCGAATCTTCTGAAGCAAGAAAATGTTGTTTTACTTCCTCATATCGGCAGTGCAACAATTGAAGCAAGAACAAAAATGGCATTGCTTTGTGCTGATAATGTACTCCGCATCTTAAAAGGAAAATCGGCAAGAACACCGGTTTAGAGTAACACCATTCTTTGTTTCTAAACGGATTTATAAGTATTTTTTACTTTATTAATTAAATAAATTTAGACAAAATATGAGAATAGGGATACCAAAAGAGACAGTACTCGAAGAAAAACGAGTTGCGATTGCTCCTGCAGGTGTGGATGCACTAGTGAAAGCCGGTCATACGGTTTTTATTCAAACAAATGCCGGTATTGACAGCCACTTTTCGGATGAAGAGTACAGGCAAGTCGGCGCTAATGTTGTTTATACTGTAGAAGAAGTTTATCAACGGGCAGAGTTAATTGCAAAAATTGCACCTCTTACCGAAATCGAAGCAAGTATGCTCCAAGAGGATCAGATAATATTTTCATTTTTGCATCTAG
>CAYLVF010000531.1:0-1746 GCA_964387045.1 uncultured Melioribacter sp.
AAAGGTGCGTAAATAATCTTTTGTAATAATGAGTAAGGTTTGTTTCGTAAGTATTCAATCCAAGATTTTCCCTCATTCTGAATGCATGCTTGTAAAAACGCGAGAAGACAAATAAAATTCCCAGCACACCAATTCCATAATAAACCATCAGCCACGGAACCTGTATTCCCTCAATCATTGTGTTGAAAACATTTTCTGTATTGAAGAAAATGTAACTGAAAAATCTTATCAGAAATAATGAAAGAAATTTTAATGGAAAAATGAAAATCAAAACAATAAACAGAAGGGCGGTATTCCAGATGAGAATGGTTCTATCATCAAGCCCATATCTCCTGAAAAACAATCGGTGTTGCTGCCAGATGAGAAACAACGGGTTGATTGTGATCGCAAAAGCAATTAATTCATCTGTCAGTTCTAATATTCTTGAAAAAGTTTTCGGAACTTCAAGAGAAATCATCAGCAGCGTGATTGAAAATGCAAATACAGCATCGCTAAAGTTTTCAAGGCGTGACGGACTTTCACTTCTGACTCTGAATTGGTTGGCCATACTTTTAATTTTTTTTCCGGCAAGATAATATTTTTTGAAAACTTTCTGGGGTTTAGCGTCAGGATTTACCAAATGATAATACTGTTCTTGATTTCTCAATGAAATATGATCGATAAAAAAATCAAAATTTTAGCTTGAATTTAATTCTCAAAACCTGTTCACAGGAGCAATGTTGTTAGTATGCAAATATTGATATTCAGACTATTTTATCTGATTATAATTTTATTTACATTTCGAGAAAATAGCAAAAGGATTAGGACAAATGGGAATAAAAATATTAACTCTTTTCGTTTATATATTAATATTGATCGGAAGTACACAGGCCCAGTGGAATGATAGTCTGAAAATTTACTGGCTCGAACCAGTTGAAATCACTTCTCAAAAACTCAGTCTTGGCAACTATCAAACACCGGTTGAAAAAGATAATCTCTCTTCCCTTCTGAACAGAAATGGATTCAACCTTATTCGAAAAGGAGTTTTCTTTGCACAGGATATTTATGCTGATGGATTTAAGAAAGGCGATGTGTCCGTTGTTGTTGATGGCGAACGCTATCATTGCGCTTGTCCCAACAGGATGGACTCACCTCTTTCGCGTGTCAATCCGCTGGAACTCGAATCACTCGAACTCAATAAAACAGCGGGAGATATTCAAAGCGGACTTGGCGGAAAAGTTTCATTTCACAGGGCAGTTCCTCTTGAACCTGTTTCACTAAAGGCAGGATTATCTGGATCATCTGCATCATCACAAAGTTTTGACGGCTCTCTTTCGGCCGAAGGTTTTAACCAAAGACTATCTGTAAGATATTCGACGGGTCTTCCCTATGAAGATGCAACGGTGCATCTTCTCTCTGGAAATATGGAGCAACTTTCACTTATACCAAAAATGTTTCTTTCCCTTATCTTAAAATGGATGAGAGAGACAACAAAGTAATCAGCACACACATAAGCTACGACGAGAACAAGGTTTATTTCAACTATACACATCACGTGATGAATAATGATCTGCGGCAGTCAACAATGTTTATGGAAAGCATCGGGGAAAATTTAACGATTGGTGCGGTTGGAAATTTTTATGATGTTTATTTCCGCAACTGGAATCTTGATAATACAATGGTTATGCCAACGATGACCTTAACAAATAATATGATGCCCGATGTGAATACTTTTTATGGAGCGGTTAATAAATCATTGAACTTTGA
>CAYLVF010000532.1:0-1746 GCA_964387045.1 uncultured Melioribacter sp.
GTACCCTGTTTATGGACGAGATTGGTGATATCCCAAAATCGGTGCAGGCAAAAATTCTAAGGGTTTTACAGGAAGGAGAGTTTATTTCACTTGGGGACACCGCTACCAAGAAAGTGGATGTGCGTATTATTGCGGCAACAAACCAGGATTTATTACAGCGAGTACAGGAAAAGGAATTTCGGGAAGATTTGTATTATCGCTTAAATGTAATCAATATCAGGATGCCTCCATTACGTGAGAGAAAAGAGGATATCCCCTTATTGGTAAAACATTTTATCGAAAAGTATAACAAAAAGGAAAATAAGCAGATCAAAGGGATTTCTCCCGAAGTAGAAACGGAATTTTATACTTACCATTGGCCTGGCAACGTTCGTGAACTGGAAAACGTTATAGAAAGAGCGATTACCCTTACAAACGAAGATGTAATATCGATAAACGTAATATTGCCGCTGGTAAAAAAAGAAGGGCGAACGGAGTTTGTCGGCGATGATTTACTTTCTCAGCCTTACAAAGAGGCACGCAGAAAGGCGCTCGATGCATTCAATGTAAAATATATAACGAACGTGCTGAATAAAACGAGTGGAAACGTGACAAATGCTGCGAAGGAGAGCGAAATAGAGCGTCAATATCTCCAGCGCATGCTGAAGAGATATAATATTAAATCGAAGGATATTTTTTAAATAATAATTATCAAAAATTAATCACGCATGTTTTTTAAAACATGTTTTATTTTCAAGGTGGCTCGTTTCCAAACTCTGTTTGGAAATGCACTGATCGAGAAACTCTGTTTCAAGAAATTTGTCATACCGGCAATTCATCAATACGAATAAGCGAATGATCATTTGTACTGTAATCCCGAATGAACTATAACGCCAATGTCCAGGATCGTCAACTAAACCGCGTCTTACGGGGTTACAATGGATATACTCGATCTTTTGAATAAGGATATCGTTGTTCAATATCCACTGGGGGTGAATACCTTCCTGCCATACCTGATAGTCACTTTCATTTTTATGCTTCTTTTTATAAAAGGCAATCTGGCTTAATAGCCACTCTTTGTTGTCCTGTTTCAATAAGGTAAAAATTTCTTTTGCAGTAAATTTCTTTAACGAAGCCAATGTGTTTGATAGTTCTGGTGCCGATGCTATAAGATGGAAGTGATTGCCCATGATCACAAATGCATATACCTTCAATCCTTTCGTTTCTTTGCAAAATTTGAGGGATTGAATGATAACATCACAATATTTTTGAGACGTGAATATAGGCATCCATTCTACTATTGTAGAGGTCGCAAAATAGACACCGTTTTTTTCTAGGATTTTGTATCGAGTTCTCATTTGATGTACGGTTATATTAAACGAAATACCGTTTCGTTACGCTTTTGTATTTTCGGCTAGTTTCGGATCGTTCTCAAATTCTGTTTGGGAACACAATGACCAAGAAACTCCGTTTAGAGAAAAATCTTTTTCTCATTACAAGCAAGAGATCAACACACGAAACAGAGTTTCACATAACCTTGTGTTCCCAAACGGAGTTTGGGAACAAGCAAGATGTGGCCAAAATCAAGCTATTTTTGCACCTTTCCATACCCCTTTCTCTTCCAATCCTTATCATAAATCGTAATATAATCATCTTTGATAATCATACGATCTTTTACGTTTCCCTTAATATCGTATATATTGATTACCTGGCGTTCTGTCTGATTATCCTCAACGGGTGGTAAGGACGCACAACCAGCAATCATAA
>CAYLVF010000533.1:0-1740 GCA_964387045.1 uncultured Melioribacter sp.
CCACATCCCCAATTCCGCCAAGTTTTTTATGCCCGTACATATCCATCTCTGCATTCTCGAAAACCATATCCTGCCCTTCAAACATTGCTCCTTCAGAAACTAGAACAACAGAATAATTACTAGGATTAGTTACTCTGTCCTGTACCATTAATTCCGTCAATCTATCAATATCAAATTGGTGCTCAGGTATGACGCATCTATTTGCCGCGCCAGCCATTGTAGGCAGTAGAGCAGTAAAACCGGCATAACGACCAAATAATTACAAGAAATCTTTCATGTGACCCGGCGGTGGTTCTTAACATATGCGTTAATTCTATTGTTCTGGTTACACAAGTACTAAACCCGATACAATAATCGGTGCCGGGTACATCATTATCCATTGTTTTTGGAATCGCAATTACTTTCATGCCCTGGTTGTGAAGATGCACGCCGTAACTTAATGTATCATCACCACCGATCGGTATTAAGTAATCGAGACCAAGGTAATCAATATTTTTTATCACATCGTCGGTAAGATCATTCACATCATCCGTGTATTTGTCACGAAGATGTTCCGGTACGTTAACTTTCGGCACATGGCTAGGTCTGGTTCTCGATGAATGTAAAAATGTACCGCCTGTTCTGCCGGTTTTGTTAACTAGTTCTTCGGTTAGTTTAATATAATTTTTGGTGTTGTCATATTTGTCGTCTCTATGTAAATCAATCATACCTGCCCAACCCCGTCTTATACCTACAACTTCATAACCTTCGCGGTTAGCTCTAATTGTAACAGCACGAATTGCAGGATTCAAACCTGGAACATCGCCTCCGCCGGTTAATATTCCGATTCTCCCTTTAATCTTGTTGAAATTTGCCATTTTATCTCCGTATTATTCTAAAAAGTGCGCCTGCTAATATATTAAGTGAGTGTAATAAATAAAAGATGATAAGTAAGAAAAGATTATAAACTAATCTTATAGATAGAAGACTCGAGATTGAAAGCCTTTCCCTCAGAGGCAACTACCGGAAAGAAGAAATAAACTTACGAGGTATTGGAAACCAAAGTTAAGTTCTATTTCCACGCAGGTTGCAAATAGAATCTAGTAATCTTGAAAGGTAAGCCGCACTAATAGCCGGGCTTACCTACAAGATTAATAAATTTATCAAGGTTCTAATTCATGATCTTCGGAAGTTTTGCCTTGAGCTACAAACTCTTTGTAAGTTAAGTGTTTATAAGAGTAATACTCTTTTGTAATTTTCTTCAAATAACCTGAAAGCAATACAATAGAAATTAGATTTGGGAAAGTCATAAACCCTAAAGCAGCATCTCCGAAACTCCATACAGCTTCAAGTTCTGCGATCGCTCCGATAAAAACAAACATTAAGAAAACATATTTATAATAAATAATTGCTTTTGATCCGAATAAATAATCTGTTGCTCTGTCGCCGTAATATGACCAGCTTATTGCAGTCGAAACTGCAAATAGTAATACAGAAGTAGTAACAATTTTATCACCCCAGCCAATCAACCAACTCAAACCTTCTTTAAATGCAAAAGAAGTTAATATACTACTGTTCATCATTTCACCGCTAAAAGTAGGGTCGACAAATTTTACATAAAATTCGGTGTGGTGCCATGCACTTGTTGTTAAAATTACTAATCCTGTTAATGAACAAATCATTATTGTATCAATAAATGGTTCCAGTAATGCAACGGAACCTTCTCTAACAGAGTACTTTGTTTTTGCGGTAGAGTGTGCA
>CAYLVF010000534.1:0-1735 GCA_964387045.1 uncultured Melioribacter sp.
GCTTTAATAAACAATCCGCTAAAATGAAGTTCACTATCGGCAGTTTGATATTTTTGAGGTGTTTGAAATAAAAATCTGTTCAATGCTGCTTCAGACTTCATACCTATAACAGACTCATAAGGACCAGTCATACCACTGTCGGTTATGTAAGCGGTTCCGTTTTTTAATATCCTTTCATCAGCAGTTTGCACATGAGTATGAGTGCCGATTATTGCGGTAACTTTACCATCGAGGAAAAAAGCGAGAGATTGCTTTTCTGCAGTTGCTTCAGCATGAAAATCAACGATAATGACCTTTGTTTCTTGAGTAATTTTTGGCAATGCCCATTCAGCACCTCTAAAAGGGCAATCGATTGGTGCCATGAAAGCTCGTCCTTGCAAATTTAGAACACCAACTTTTCCCTTCTTTGAATCTGCAATGACAAATCCGTTTCCGTAAGTCCCTCTTGGATAATTAAGTGGTCTTAAAACTTTTTGATTTGCTTTTAGATAATCTTGAGATTGATGTTTATCCCAAGTATGATTACCGCCGGTGATTACATCGACTCCGAGATCAAAAAGAACTTTCCCTTCTTTTTCGGTGCATCCTTTTCCATCCGATGAATTTTCACCATTCGCGATTATAAAATCGGCACGATATTTATTTTTTATACCGGGCAGCCATGTTTGAACCATTTCCATACCCGGTTTCCCCACAATGTCGCCGATGAATAGTATATTTATAGTCATAATTTTCTTGTTAGTGAATTGTAAATATAGACATTTTTGAACGATAATTGAAGATGGGTATTTTGTGGTAAATAATGAAGCCAATCTAATAAACCTAAGTATTGAAGAAGCCGAGTTTTCCGTTTTGGATTTTGAAACAACCGGAACATCGTCAAAATTTGCCCGAGCAATAGAAGTCGGTATTGTTAAAATGAAAAACGGAAAAGTTATAGATACTTATTCATCGTTGATAAATCCGGGTTCGCAGATCCCATATCAAATTACACTTCTCACAGGTATAACAAATGAAGACGTGCTTAATGCACCCTACTTTGAAGATATAATTGACGAGATTGAATTTTTTATTTCCGGTTCAATCTTGGTTGCCCACAATCTGCCGTTTGATTTATCATTTCTAAAATCCGAGTATTTGAGAGCAGGTAAAGAAATACGTGAAATACCAAAAGTATGTACACTTAAGCTCGCTAGGAAAATTTATCCGGCACTCCCAAGTAAATCATTAGGCAATGTTGTAAAATTTCTAAAGATAAAACATCGCCACGTTCACCGTGCGCTTGGTGATGCAACAGTAACAGCAAAGATATTGGATAAAATGTTAAGACAGTTACAGGAGGAATATCATATTGATGAAGTCGGACAATTAATAAATTTTCTTAGTATGCCTCAGCAAAAATCTTACCGCGTCTTAAAGAAAAAATTAAGTAATGATTTTTCTTCACTTCCGGCAAAACCCGGTGTTTATTTTTTCAAAGACGGCAACGATAAAATAATCTATGTAGGAAAAGCAAAATCATTAAAAGAGCGGGTAAGGAATTATTTTTCATCCAACTCAATCCGTAAAGCAAAAAAGATTGTTAGTTCTGCATCACGATTGGGTCATGAAGAAACCAATACGGAATTGGCAGCCTTAATCACCGAATCGGAATTAATTAAAAAACATAAACCTAGATTTAATACACAACTCAAAAAATATGGACAAAGCTATTTTCTAAAAATAGATAGGAATA
>CAYLVF010000535.1:0-1715 GCA_964387045.1 uncultured Melioribacter sp.
AACCAATGATTATTATGACGATATTGATCCGATCTTTTCGCAAAATGACAAATCAATAATTTTTTCTTCCGATAGAACTGAAGGATTGTTCAAACAGACTTATAATTTATTTCAATTTGATTTAGAGACTTATGAAATAACATATTTAACTTATGTTGATGCTGATATAAAAACTCCTAATTTCACACCGGATTTTGAATCGCTCTTTTTTACTTCCGATTATGACGGAGTCTACAATATTTGGAAGCTGGAAAAAGATTCGGATCATTCAGTCGGAATGAGCCAATATTCACAATTTGTAACTAGTATTTACGATTTTGATTTTCTCAATAATACCGAAGTCGTTACATCTGCATTCCAAAAATTTTCGATGCAGTTCTATCAATTTGATCTATCCAACGTACCAGATACGACAAAGAAATATGTCCATTTCAATTTTGCTCTGCGTGATAGACCATGGTATGCCAAGAAAATTGAACTCGAACCTGAATTTAAAGAGGTAGAATACGAAAAAGATTATGCACTTGATTATGCAGTCGGACAAGTAGCTGCGGGACCAAATTACGGTGAAAGAGCAGGTGCATTGATGACTTTAAGTGATATGCTCGGTGATGATAGATATTATTTTATGTTTTATAATTCCGGTGAACTGCAAAGTGATATTTTTAGTAACGTAAACATAGCTTTGACAAGACTGAATGTAGGCAAAAGAACAAATTATGCATACGGAGTTTTTCATTTCAGCGGTCCTCGTTATGATATTCGAGTTTCCGATGAACGTTTTTATGAAAGAGTTTTCGGCGGATCGTTTAGTTTAATTTATCCTTTATCTTTTTTTGAAAGATTGGAAGTAAGCACAAGTCTGGCAAATTCCAGCAGAGAATTACTGCCGGGTGTTTTCGGTAGAAAATCTCTACAATTAACTAATTCGATTTCATTTGTTCATGATAACTCATTATGGGGTCCGTCCGGTCCGGTTGATGGTGTACGTTACCGCGCACTTTTGGGATACACAAGCGACATTAAATACAGTAATACAAATTACTTCACTGTTGTTCTTGATTACCGGCATTATGTGAGACTAGGTTTAAGAAGTGCTTTAGCATTCAGAGGTTCACTATACTATAATGAAGGTAAAGATGCTTTTAGATTTATCGGAGGGGGCAGTTGGGATTTGCGTGGTTGGCCCAGATGGGGAATCCGTGGCGAAAAATTATGGCTCTCTTCAGTAGAATTACGCTATCCTCTTATAGATGAATTGACAATTAAATTCCCGATTCTCGGTATTAGTTTTTCACAGCTTAGAGGTGCGTTCTTTTTTGATGCCGGCGGTGCGTGGGATAATGAATATAAAGAAACTCTTGGATCTATCGGAACCGGTATCCGTTTTAATTTCTTCAATGCTATTGTATTCCGATACGATATTGGGAAAAAAATAGAAAGAAATTTTACCAAGTTTCAAAAAACACTTTTCTACCAATTCTTTTTCGGGTGGGACTTTTAGTGAAGAAATATTTTTTAATAGCGTTATTTATTTTCTTTTTGTTCGGGTGTACTAAACAATTGTTGATTAAAAATTATCCTTACGGGTTACCCTCATACCCTATGTTCGGTCAAATTCCTGAACGTTCATTTTATTACCCGATTGATTTCCCCGATTCCCTTGAATTACTTTGGAATAAAAGTACAACGGGAAGTTTCTCAAACAATTCTGT
>CAYLVF010000536.1:0-1709 GCA_964387045.1 uncultured Melioribacter sp.
TGAGTAATCTCTAGATTTTTTTTTAAACAATTTGTTTTTTTTCATGTCAAACCGAGGACTCTTATTTCAAAACCTTCTTTATTGATTAAGAAAAAAAATTTCTTTCTTAATTATTGATTCAATATGTTAATATACATATCTATGGCTAACCCAGATTAAAAAAAGGATCAACTAAAATCAATCAAATCATATCTTGTAATTATATCTGTAATTCTTCCGAAATCACTTACAAGAATAGCATTTTTATCTTTCAGAATTTTTCTTACTTCAGCGGTTTCGGTTTTTGCATCAATAACCGGGAATGATTCTTCCATAACTTCGCATATCTTAGAATTAAGTAATTTCGAATCTTCAACAAGTCTGCCCATTAATTTACTTTCGCGTATAGCTCCAACCGGTTTAAGTCTCTCATCAAAAACCGGAATTTGCGTATAGCCATGCTTATTGAATATCTCCACGGCATCTTTAACTAAGTCATCGTCGTGAACGTAACAAATATTTTCAATTCCTTTGCGTTTTTTCTCATCCGACACATCACGCAGAATTTTCATTTCGACTTCGAGCATACGATTATTTTTCAGCCAAGTTTCGTTATGAATTTTTGAGAGATACCTTTCACCGGTATCGCATACGACAAAAACAATAACATCATCTTCGGTCAAATCTTTTGCGATATCCAAAGTTACTTTAACAATTGTTCCGGTACTTCCTCCGCAGAATATTCCTTCTTCTTTTGTTAATTTTCTAGCCATCGCAAATGATTCTCTGTCACTCACATTTATAATTTGGTCAATATATTGAAAGTGAACATTTTCGGGAAGACAATCTTGACCAATCCCTTCAACCAAATAAGGAGTTCCCTTTATAAGTTCACCGGTTTCTTTATACGTTTTGAAAATCGACCCCAGAGGATCTGCACCGATTACTTTTATGTTAGGATTTTTCTCTTTGAGAAACTTTCCGGTTCCGCTTATCGTTCCGCCGGTTCCAATACTTGAAATAAAATGAGTGATTTTACCTTCTGTTTGTCTCCATATTTCGGGTCCTGTTGTACTGTAATGAATTTCGGGATTAGCCGGATTTGAATATTGATAGGCAAAAATCGAATTCGGTGTTTCATCGGCTATTCGTTTAGCAACGTTTACATAATAATCGGGATGATCAGGTTCAACCGCATTTGAAACAACAATAACTTCTGAATCGAGTGCACGCAGGTAATTTATTTTTTCACTGCTTACTTTGTCGGTAACAACAAAAACGGATTTATAACCTTTCACAGATGCAGTTAATGCTAATCCGATGCCGGTGTTTCCGCTTGTAGCTTCTATTATTGTTCCGCCCGGTTTAAGTTTGCCGGTTTGTTCGGCATCTTCAATCATAGCACGACCGATTCTATCTTTTACACTTCCGCCGGGATTATGTGATTCAAGCTTCGCAAAAATTTTCGGTTTTAATCCTTTGTTTAATTTATTTAGTTGAATTAAAGGTGTATTACCGATTAAATCTATTATGCTGTTTTTATATTCCAAAACATTTACCTTTTTAAATAAGATTTGAAGTGCAAATTTATGAAGAATTGTTGGGGAAATGAAAATGTATTCGGCTCATTCAGATTAAGAGTACATCAAAAATGTGAGAATAAATACTATTTGCACTTGATCTTACACATAAGTGGTAGAAAAATGCATTAATAAGTTGCGAATAATATA
>CAYLVF010000537.1:0-1704 GCA_964387045.1 uncultured Melioribacter sp.
GTTTCTAGTATCAAACAAATTAAATACCAGAAGGTATGCTTGCATTTTAATTCCGAAGAGATCAAAAAACTTATTAGCTTTTAAATCTACATTTATCGTTGTGGGTCTGCGTCCACCATTTTCGAACCTAACGCCGTTAGAAATTTGTATATCTTCAGTATAAGGCATTCCGGAACCATATTGAACAATTAATCCAACTGTCCAATCGCCTGGGTCTCCTACGGTTGCTTGAATATTTACTGTTGACCTTTGATCCCAATCAAGAGGAACAACTTTCTTTTCAGATTCGATTGGCGGGCTTGTTTGATTATCATTATAAACAGCAAACGGATCTGAAGAATTACCTTCGGCAATTTGATATGTGTAATCAATTGTTAGTGCAAAGTAATCCGCAAATCTTTTATCTAATGTTAAGATCAAGCCTTTAACGTTTCCATAGTCGCGGTTAATAAACCGAGCATACTTAAACCCTTCGTATGTATTTATTATTTCCATTCCGAGCAGGTTTCTTATATCGCTATAGTAAGCTGTCACATCCAAAGCAACATTGGGAAATATTACTTGCTGCAAACCGATTTCATATTTAACGGTTTTTTGTGCATCAAGGTCGGGGTTACCGGTAATTGTATTAAGTGATTGCCCCTGATCTATTATGTACTCATCGTTCCGATAAAGGTTCTCAAAGTTTGGTATTTGAAAGAAATGTCCGTAAGAAAAATAAATTGCTCCCTGATCCGAAATCGGAAATGAAACACCAATTCGTGGACTAACCTGATACTTTGCTTTTATCTCGGCAGAAAGTCCCACCCCCGGGAAATTTGGGTTTGGATTTACACGAGAAGGATTACGCAAATCAACAGGTATAGTTGTATTCGGATTAAAGTAATCCAACCTTACCCCGGCATTAATAATCATAATATCATATTCCATTTTATCTTGAATAAAAGCCGCTATTTGATAAGGGAATTTTTGATAAGATTGATTACCGGGCGTTCCGGGCGCACGATAACCTAAAGTGAAAATTTGATTACCATATTCGTCAATCTGACCTTCCGTTAGGTTATAAATCGTTGACCAGTGATTAAAAAGTTCATGTGACTGAACCTCTGCACCTATTTTAACTTTATGTTCTTTTGTAACCTGTGATTCTAAATTCCATTGACCTATATATGTTTTTGTATATCTATAATATCTATCTGATTGTTGACCGCCGTGACGAAATGTGTAACTTGATGTTGGGTTACCTTGGTATGGATCAACGTATCGCGGATCGTATGGGTCTTCGTACAAATAACCTTTGTAATCATAATTATTTGCAGAAAATTTTAGAGTTGTAAATGTTCTCTGCGACGGATAAAAAGAAGCTTGAAAATTATGAATGAAATCTTCACCGAAATGTGTACTGATTCCGTCCGGAGTCCATTTATATGAATGATCGTAGTATTTATTTTCGGAATCATCCCAGAAAAAACTGTAACTGAATTTCCAGCTAGGAAATGAATAAGTTATTTTACCATTGAAAGAATTTCTATATCCATAATTCATTTTAACATATTCACCATCACCGGTTGGCATAAAGGGATTGGAATCGGTTGTATTATAAACTCTTTTTCCGTAGAAGTATCCGTCATTTCTAAAATATCTGCCTGTAGCAAAAAATGTTAAATGTTTGATTGGAGTCGGACCGCTGAGAGATAAAGTAAC
>CAYLVF010000538.1:0-1703 GCA_964387045.1 uncultured Melioribacter sp.
AATTTTTAAGAAGAAGACCGAAACACCCATTTAGAGACAAAAGATTTTCGTTCTTTATTTTTATCTTAATTCCTGTACAAACATTATTCGCGCATAATTGGTTAACCATCCCTTATTATTTGGATAGAGCTTTCGCTGGGTCGATAGTGGGTGATTATTTCGAAATATTCTCAAATATCAACCCGATTTTGATTTTCTTTTTAGCTCCAATAGTAGCCGGTTTAACAGCAAGAGCAAACATATATAAAATGATGATTTATGGTACAATAGTGATGTCTTTGCCAACGTTTTTACTTGTTCTCGGTCCAAACCCAGTACTTTTTCTTATATATATATTTATAATGACGGTTGGTGAAGCAATGTGGCAGCCGAGATTTTTACAGTGGATTGCTGAAGTTGCACCTAAAGGTATGACAGGACTTTATATGGGGGTAGGGCAGTTTCCATGGTTCATGACTAAGGTACTTACCGGTTTTTATTCAGGATGGTTCTTGATGAAATATGTTCCTTTGGATACTCCGCCTTCTCAAATGAATTCTGAATTTATGTGGTTGATATATGGATTTATAGCTATCATATCATCGATTGGATTGATACTTGCTAAGAGCTGGATGATGAAAGGGTTCAAAACAAAGAATGAAGGATAGATTTTGTAGTTATGACTTGTAAGGGCACTCTGCTTTGTGCCCTTAGATTCTCCGATTAATAAGTCGAGAAATTTGATTACATTTAAGTATTAAGTAGAAAATCTGTTAATTATAATCCGTACATAAACTATCGCGGCTCGTTGAATTTTTGGTAATGAATCTTGTAAAACAATACATAGTTCAAGCAATTGTATCTGCTTCAAATAATCTTCGATTAAGTTCCGAAAAAATCGAGGTTGTTGCTATTCTAAGAGAACATCTCTCAAAGTGCTCGAGTATTGAAAACGAAATTATCGAAATGAAAAAAATTACCCCGCTTTCAAAGTTTGCTATAAAATTAGATGAAGTATATAGATTTATCGCAACTTCAAAAATTGATTTCCTAAAAATATCCGATCGATTCAAGGAACACAGCCACAGTTTAATCCGGGATCTTAGTAATGTACTCGATGTTGTGACACCACAAAATATGAGGAGTATATTAGCCGAGATATCGAATAAAACAATAAACGTTGAGTTGGTTGATAAGCAGAATAAAACACTTAATATTGATGGAATTAAAATACATCAACCAAAAAAAGAATTAATTGAACCGGAGATAACTATAACAGAAAAATTAGTTTTGGAAGATATTAAAGAAGATGAAGAGATTGATTTCGAAGATTATGAAAAAGCAATTATGAAACCGGTGAAAGAACTTGATTCTTTTTTCAAAAAGTTAGAAAGCTTGACTTATACCGGTGAGGAGATAAAAAAATATCATGAATTAATGGAAGCAAATACGAAACTATCAGAGAAAGTCGGCTTTGAAATTATTACGAACATGCACAAAATTATTTCACATGCGTTATCGATGATCAGAGAAAATGAATTAGCCCCGATTCGTGAAACTATTGAGAGTATGCGTGCGTGCTTAATTGTTATTGTCGCCGTAGTTCGCCGTAAAGATGTTGATATAACAACCTATCTTAACAAAGCTGAAAAGTTCGGAAAAAATATTTATGCAAGGAAAGGGAGATATTAAAATGGACTTGTTTGCGATAATTATGGCAGGTG
>CAYLVF010000539.1:0-1700 GCA_964387045.1 uncultured Melioribacter sp.
TTGCAAATATAAAATCACAATATTGAACCGGACAAGCATCAGAATAACCATCACCTATGTAAACGGTGTAATCATCATCGGAACTGTTGTTGATAACATGATTACGTTTACAGTTTGCGCATTGCTTACATTCTTCGTCCGTATAAGGGAATTGAGGGATCAGATTATTACCTTCAAAAGTCAGTTTGTTTGTGTATGATTTTATATACTGCAATCCTTCACGTTCAAGCACTTTATTAATGTAATAATCAAGTCCGTCACTTAATATCAACATCTCAAAATTGTTCTCGTCGCAGTAATCAACAAACATTTTGAAAGTAGGATCGATATTGATTTCATTTAAGAAAAGATCAAATTCTTTTTCATCGAAATTTTTAACGGTAGCGCAAAGCATCTGCCAAGTATCGACAGATGTTATTTCGTTATTGATCCATCTTTCAATAATCCGAACCGCTTCTTCAGCATCACCAAATTTTAAGAACATTTCTTCGCCGATATCTTTTTGAGTGATCGTCCCGTCAAAATCGACGAATATTTTAAATACTTTTTCTTTCACCAATATTAATTAACCGGTAAATCTTCCTGAAATTGTACACCTACTAATTTGGAAATTCCTTCTTCCTGCATAGTAACACCGTACATATTCTCTGCTGATTCCATAGTACGTTTGTTATGGGTTACAATAATAAACTGAGTGTTATTGCTAAACTCTTTTATCAATTTTGTAAATCTATCGATGTTAGCGTCATCAAGAGGAGCGTCAACTTCATCAAGCACACAGAATGGAGAAGGTTTAACAAGATAAATGGCAAACAATAATGCAGTTGCAGTTAAAGTTTTCTCACCGCCGGAAAGAAGTTCAATTGATGTAGGACGCTTGCCTTTTGGTTTTGCAATGATTTCAATTTTTGCTTCAAGCGGATCGGCATCATGTTCTAAAATAAGATCAGCTTCATCGCCGGGATCAAAAAGTGTTCTAAAGATTTTTTGAAATGATGCGCGAATTTGCTCAAAAGTATTAATAAAAAGGTCTTGTGCAGTTTGATTAATTTCTTTAATTGAACTTATCAGATCTTTTTCCGACTCAATTAAATCATCTCTTTGCTTTAAGAGAAACTCCAATCGTTCGTTTTCTTCTTCAAATTCAGAATAGGCGAGAAGATTGATTGGTCCTAATCCTTTTTTCCTATCTTTAAGCTCGTGAACTTCGGAACGCCGTTCTTTGAAATCAAACGAGTCAAGATCATCAAATTCTTTCAATTCGATTTCCATTGAATAATCTTCTTGAATATCTTGAAGAAGATTTTCCATGCGTAACTTAATTTCGCTAACCTGCAAATCCGATTCGTGGATAGAATCCGAAATATTTTCTCTTTCTTTCCTTAATTCGTAAAGTCCGCTTTCTAATTCGATAGATTCGGATTTAACATTTTGAAGCTCGGATTCGATCCCTCTTTCTTCTGTGATTAAACCTTCACGCACTTTTTCGATACCAGAAAGTTCTTCTCTTTTTACAGAAATATTTTCTTTTATGATTTCTATTTCTTCGGTCGTGTTGGAAATATCATTTTCACGTTTTGAAATATTTGTTTCTGCGTTAGTTTTATTTTCTTCGGATCTGTTTAATGAGTTTTGAGTGTTATCCTTTTGACCAAGCAATCTTTCTAGTTCAACCTTGTGAGAATTCTGCATATCTAATG
>CAYLVF010000540.1:0-1697 GCA_964387045.1 uncultured Melioribacter sp.
GCACTTATTCTTGCAGCATTATTGTTGAAGGAAAGATTACCACGAATATTTTTTGTCTGGGCTGGTACAGCAGTTTTTGGTGCATATTTGATGACCTTCGGTTTGAAAGCTCCTATAGCTGTTAATGAAGGAACTACCGCGATGGCAGCAATGTACGCAATTATTGCAGCGCTTAGTTTTGCTTCTTCAACAGTATTCAGTAAAAGGGCTTTGCGTAATGTTGGATTTGAACTCGGTACTTACTTACGTTTCTTAATCTCGTCAATTATTATGCTATTGATCGTTTTACCGTTAGGTCAATTACCGCAGATTACAGAAGTTACTACTCATCAATTTTATATATTCTTATTAATTGCGTTCACCACTGGCGGTGCTGCAATTTTCCTTTATTATTACGGGTTAAAAACGGTAACTGCTTCGGTTGCAACAATTTGCGAACTCGCGTTTCCTTTAACTGCAGTAATTTTGGAATACATTTTACGCGATAACATTTTAGGACCATTGCAATGGGTCGGTGTTGCAATTTTACTCTACAGCATATTTAAAGTTACCAGAATGAGCTCTGAGAGAATCAATAAAAAGATGAGTATTAAAACCCAATAGTAAGTCCGCTCATCAAACTATAATTTGCTTCAATCTCATCTAATCCTTTCATTACACCAAGACTGAATATTATATCTTCTATGAACTCATACATTACACCACCTAGTAAAAATTTAGGGTGGTTTGATGAACCCGGGAATCTATTTCTTGAAATTCCAAACTCAAATACTGCCGCAAGTTCATCAGTTATAATTTTTTCTAGGGCAATTGAATATTCCCATAAATCGGAAATTTCTCCGATGATATTATTATTTCTTGAATAACCGAACTGCGTGTGAATGTGAAAATCTTCCCACTCTTTAGTCAGCAAAAGAAATGAACCGAAACAAACTTTACCTTTTCCAAATCCTTTGTCTTCCTGCCCTATTGGAATTGATATGAACGGTTTAGTGCCGACACGAATAACGTCATCCCAAAAGATATATTTTGCTTCAAAGAAAAGATCATTCAAGCAACTTTGAGAATTTCTGTCATCCCATGCTCTATGATACGATACATTAAGTATCAAATCCAAATCATCGGAAAGACCGTAGGTTAGTGCAATCGGAATTGCAAATTCCCATTCATTTCTGTGATTGATAAACTCGGAGACAAACTCAAATTCAAAATTGTTTTTACCTATTGCGTAAGCATCATCGGTATTAAGCGGGTGACCCGCAAAAATCAATGATGTTAGTACGGTATAACAAACTAATAGATACCTTTTCATTTTCTTATTCTCTTTTTGTCCATAAATCAATTAACGAAACTGCCGCCATTATATAGAATGATAAATAAATTAATATCGCAGAAATTATTGTTATATAAACAAATCCGGGATGAACAAATCTCATCAGCCAAATAGAACCGAACGATACTATTATTGAAACAAAAGGTTCGATAATTAAAAAAGATTTCCAGAATCCGCGGACTCTATCATTAAAGAAAAATATTAATCCGAGTGATCCGAAGATAAAAGAAAAACCAAGTATATGATTATGTGTAGTAACTAAAAGTTCACTTATAGGTTTCGGATAATTTTCCGGAATAACGAAGTCATCACTTTCGTCAATTTCACTTCCTCTAAAACGTTCAACCGTTCCCGAAGGTGTCAT
>CAYLVF010000541.1:0-1688 GCA_964387045.1 uncultured Melioribacter sp.
GGAATATCCGTATTTGATACAGGAAGATTCGGGGGATAAAGAGTCGGTGAACCATCCAAATATCCATAATCCAAATTAGGCTTCCATTCTTGATCAGGTAAAAAGTCTAATAAACTTGGTCCGCCTACATTAATCTTTACCGGAAATTGAAGATTGCTGATTTTCTTAATTGTCTTTGCTGTAGCAGATATCGTGTTTCCTTCAGGTCTATCATCCTTTATATTTTGTACAATTACATTATATGTATTATTGGGGTTGTAATTCTGAGTACTTAGTGTAACAAAAGTTTTATCCTCGGAAAGAATTGCATTTGTTATTGTTACTCCCGGGATGATAAAATTAGAAAGTGTTTCTGCAGTTGATTTATCCACTTCTTCACTAAATCTGACAATAACCTGATTAAAAGAATTTTCTTTAGTCCACAAAACAAGCGGCGGTTGATTATCAACTAACCCGGTTTCACCTTCTTTTGTTAAGCAAAGAATCATCAGTCCATTTTGATATTGAACATTTTCCCAGACAAAATCGGATTCATTGCCTGTCCATGTATGAGTTCCGCGTGTCCATCGATTTGAATCATAAGTATCAAAATCATCGCGCCACTGATGCGTAAAATTATTGTCTGTTCCGACATTACCGGAACCGGGAGTATATGAAGCATAACTCACCCAATCATAATAAGCTCTTGCCGGAAGATGAGCAGCATCAATTTTACCGACCCAATCAATATAATTTGGCGGCCAAATGTTCATCATTATTTTCTGATCACGGGAAATTTCAAAGATATGATCTTCTGTTTGGCGGTATATCTCTTCACCGTCTACAAACCATGAAATGTATTCCGGTGTCCATTCAAATGCATAAGTATGAAAATCAGCATAAGGATTAAAATCCAACGGAATGCTTGCTTCGTGATTTCTTTGACCAGGAGATATCACATTAACTTGAATTTGATTATCATATCGTCCAACGAATTCAAAGTCGATCTCATTCCAATTGTTAACACTGCTTATTTCGTGGTATGTAAAGAAAGAAGAGACAACACCTTCCCGTTTAGCGGGGATATAACTGACTTCAAATCTACCGTATGTGAAGGTATCTTTTGTACGAAGTTCAGCGCCTTTAAATTGCTTAGCAAAAGTTAAAGAGTTAGAAAAAATCAAACTGCCTAATATTAGTATTAAACAAAATCGTATTATTATCATCGCTTTATTAGAAATTAATACCAACCGAGAATTTTTGTACTTCGCTCAATCTGCCGAAATCGGAATATGAGTAGTTAAAATTGATGTTAATGTTGCCAAAAAGATTTTGTCTAAATCCAGCACCGATTGTAAATGATTCTTCACTATCCGAAAGGAACAACGATTTATATCCACCGCGTATAGAAAAAATACCGTTAAATACATATTCACCGCCGATATTCAAACTTTCGTAATCATTATTAGGATGGGAAGCATCAACGGCTAAAATTAATTTGTGATCTTCATTATCAATTGCGTTATAAGAAACACCTACTTTAAAACCAAGCGGAAGATCCCAGCTATCAGTTTGAAGTTCTGCAGGAATTCTTCCATTATTACCTGTTGTTTCCAAATTAGGATCATGTAGAACAACTCCGGATGTCCCCATGAGATTCATTTTAGAACCAAAGTTTGTAATAGCCATACCCAAAGTAATTCCTTTGA
>CAYLVF010000542.1:0-1683 GCA_964387045.1 uncultured Melioribacter sp.
GTATGTGAACGATCGTATAAAACTCCAACAATCAAAAAGAGCATTGCGGTAATTGTGCCATGGTTGAACATTTGGAATATAGCACCGTTAATTCCGGTAGACGAAAGGGATGCCATTCCCAGCAAAACATAACCCATATGCGAGACGGAAGAATAAGCAATTAGTTTCTTGAAATCCTTTTGAGCAAGTGCAACGAGTGCACCGTAAATAATATTTATCATTCCAAATAAAGCTATGTACCACATTAAATCCCGGGTAATATCAGGAAACATCGGATAACTAATTCTTAAAATTCCGTAAGTACCCATTTTCAAAAGTACACCGGCAAGAATTACCGAGATTGGAGTAGGAGCTTCAACGTGTGCATCGGGCAACCATGTATGGAAGGGGAACATTGGTATCTTTATCGCAAACCCGACAAACAATGCAATGTATGCAATGAATCTTAAATTATGCGGATTAAAAGGCGAGAGTATACCATCAACATTGTAATTTGCTTGATCCATCAAAGCAAGCATGTTAAATGTGAAGACTCTTTCACCGCCGGCAATTACTTCGGTAGCGCTGAAATATAATCCGATCATTACAATAAGAATAAAAATTGATCCGAATAAAGTATAGATGAAAAACTTAATTGCAGCATATTCTTTGCGGGGACCTCCCCAAATACCGATTAAGAAATACATCGGAAGAAGCATCAATTCCCAAAATACATAGAATAGGAAGAGATCTAAAGCAACAAAGACGCCCATCATACCGGTATCTAATAATAAGAAAAGAGCAAAGTAACCTTTAATTGATTTATTAATATTCCAAGAAGAAATTGTTGCTATGAAACTTATTAGAGCAGTCAACAATACCATCGGCATACTTAAACCATCGATGCCTAGGAAATAATCTACTTTTAAAGTTCCTAGCCATGAAAGTCCAGTTATCTCAATCCATCTAAATTTTTCAATGAATTGGAAGCTCTCTGCTTGAAAAATTCCACCGGCGGAGTAATCATAATTGCCGAGTAAAATAACCGCAAGCACAACTTGAAGTGCGGTTGCCGCGAGAGCAGTATACTTAATCCACATACTTTTGTCTTTTGGCAAGGCAAGAATAATGATCATTCCTATTATCGGTAAGAAGGTGATCAATGTTAAAATTGGAAATCCAATCATGATTTATAATTACCTATTTTTATTAATTCACACTAAAACGGTCTGAAAAACAAAAGCAGCAATAAGACCGCGAATACAACAAATACAATGTATGTCTGAACTTTACCTGTTTGTAATCTTCTAAAAGATAAACCAATAAATCCGCTGAAAAGTGCGGTAAAATTGACAAGTCCGTCAACGACAAAATTATCAAACCAACCGCTTAATCTAGAAACAAATTGAGTAACAGATGCACTTGCATTTACAAGTCCGTCAATAATATAATAGTCAAACCAAGATAGAGCATCCGCACCTCTTAATGTACCATTGATAAATGTTGCATGATAAAACTCATCGATGTACCATTTATTTAACGAGAATTTGTAAAGCGAATTTAATTTTTCGGTTAGTTTTTCTAAATCGACTTTTTTCCATTGATAAAAAATAAATGCAATCAGAATTCCTAAACCGGCTAAGATTAAAGACAAAAACATTGCGGGATAATGTGCATGATGCATTGCTTCGGTATATTGAACAG
>CAYLVF010000543.1:0-1675 GCA_964387045.1 uncultured Melioribacter sp.
CGAAAAAAATGTTAATTTTAAAATAAATATCTTTTTTGTCTGTCATTAAATAAAGACGGGCAAGTAAGAAAAGTCACCAAGTTGTAATAAATAGTTCTTATTAAATAAAAACAATTAGAGAGCTCAACAGAGTTGAACAAGTTTGATGTTAAAGGTTATTTTCCGGAACGGATGGATACGCCAAACAACTTGTCTCCTGCAGTGGGATAAGGTACGTTATACCTCGAATGAAAGTTGATTCTTTTAACGAAAAAGTTATATTTTGAATTAGTTAATTATTCGGAAGGACAAAAAATGATAACAAAAGAAAAAGTAAAAAAAGAAATTGATAAAATGCCGGACGATATATTAGAAAAAGTTTATAAATATATTAGTTCTCTTCGAGTAAAAAAACAAAGAGCAAAGAAGATTCATACCTTTAGTCTAAAAGGGCAACTCGATAATATAAATATTCGAAAGAAAGCATATGAATAAAATATTGCTTGATACAAATGTTCTCATTTATTCTATTGATGAAGATTCAAAATATTTTGAAAAGCACACCAATTATTTTCTGAGCAACTCGAATTATATACAACTTCAAAAAACTTATCGGAATTTCTCGCAGTAGTTACAAGGATTCCTCAAAATTCGTTATCAATAAAAGATGCCCTGCTGGTAATAGAAGATTTTATGAATGTAATGACAATTTTATATCCAAATGAAGAATCCTTAATTCAATTCAAAAAAATATTAGAGAAATATGAACCGAGTGGTTTACAAATACACGACTATGAAATATTGAGTATAGCTTTAGCCAATCAAGTAACTTCAATAGCGACCTTCAATGAAAAAGATTTTCGAAAAGTTGAAGAAATAAAATTGTTTACATTGTAATCTACTAGACAGAACATCTTTCTCCTCCTTTCCGTCAGCTGACGGATTAGCTAACGGAATACGGAGGACGGTTAGCTATGTATAAATATTCCTGGCAAAAAAGTTTTGTACGTAAAGCTCTTATCAATAAAAAGCAGTTAGAGAGTAGATTAGGTATTATTGAAACGGAACGGATGGTTTGTTTTCTTAAAGAGTTAAGTAAGTCGGAACTTTAAAACAGATTCTGTAATTTCATTTCTAAGTGATAAATGAAGTACATGTTGTCTTAAATAGGTTAAATTTTTCCATGTGAATATTTGAATAATTTTTTATAGTTTGGCCCTATTCAAATGATAATTAAGAATCCTTAGTTGTAAAAAAATATTAAGTGCTCCGGAGGCTGATTGATTCTTTATACTTTCTAGTTCCCCTTTAATTAAATAGAAGGAAGATAAAATGTCAAAATCAATCGTCTCAATTATCACATTATTATTTATTATTTCAGGTTTAGTTTTTGCACAAGGCTCACATAAGCTTCAGTTAAACGGTGGAATGATTTCACCTATAAGTTCATCTAATGGACTTACTTCTTCGGTTCAATTCAACTACTACCAAAATGATTTTGTAAACTTCTATGTCTCGGCAGGTTTTTCGGTTTGGGATAAGTTTAATGTAATCTATACAGAAGACTGGACACCTATACAGAAAGAAACAAATTTCAGGACCCATGCTTCAAATGAACACATCATGATTCCGATTTTTATAGGAACGAAATTTAATGTCCATACTCATCAGTATTTTACAACATTCGTAGATCTTG
>CAYLVF010000544.1:0-1674 GCA_964387045.1 uncultured Melioribacter sp.
GATGAATCTACCGCCGGGTATGACCGGTGAATATCAGCCGAATCAAGAGACTCAAAAATCAGGTAAAATGACAGGAACAGTTATTGTAGAGTATAAAAATTATCAAATTAATATTGGTTTAAGTGATGAGTTTTTTGATGAATCAGACAAAGGCAATAAATCGGAATAGTATCCGGCTTCCCATTACTAATAATAGACATTCCCCTTATAGCAGTATCTTTACTCGTTTTCTCTCAAATTGATTCTTAAAACCAAAAGGATTAATTTAGCACTCAATTTTAACGGAAATTAACGGAAGGAAATAATGAAAATCCACGAATATCAAGCTAAAGAGATATTAAGAAAGTTTAAGGTGCCGGTACCCGAAGGTATGGTTGCATTTACTGTTGATGAAGCTGTTTCTGCTGCCGAAAAAATCGGTGGAAATGTTTGGGTTGTTAAAGCTCAAATTCATGCCGGAGGAAGAGGTAAAGGCGGCGGTGTTAAAGTTGCCAAGAGTTTAGATGAAGTTCGTTCTTATGCCCAACAAATTTTAGGTATGAATTTAGTAACTCATCAAACCGGACCCGAAGGAAGATTGGTAAAACGATTACTTATTGAGCAAGGTATCAATATTGCCCACGAGCTTTATTTAGGCATTACGCTTGATAGAGCACAATCTAAAGATGTAATCATGGTTTCAACTGAAGGGGGCGTTGAAATAGAGAAAGTCGCGGCAGAAACTCCCGAGAAAATATTGAAAGAAACTATTGATCCTTCGGTAGGTATTCAAACTTATCAAGCAAGAAAACTTGCATTCGGGTTAGGTTTGCAAGGAGATCAATTGAAGAATGCTGTAAAATTTATTTTATCACTTTATAATGCTTATGAAGATACTGATGCATCACTCGCAGAAATTAATCCGCTTGTTGTAACTAAAGAAGGTAACGTTATTGCATTAGATGCAAAAATGAATTTTGATGATAATGCTTTGTATCGTCATCCTGATATTTTTGAATACAGAGATTTAGACGAAGAAGAACCGCTTGAAATAGAAGCATCAAAATATAATCTCAACTACATTAAGTTAGACGGTAATGTTGGTTGTATGGTAAACGGTGCCGGATTAGCGATGGCAACTATGGATATTATTAAACTTGCAGGTGGTGAACCGGCTAACTTTTTAGATGTCGGCGGCGGTGCTAATAAAGAAACGGTTGCAAACGGATTTAAAATAATTTTATCCGATAAAAACGTAAAAGCAATATTAATAAATATCTTCGGCGGAATTGTTAGATGTGATCGAGTTGCCCAAGGTGTTATTGATGCTGTAAAAGAAATTAATGTACAAGTTCCTATTGTTGTAAGATTAGAAGGAACTAATGCAGAGGAAGCAGGTGTTTTATTAAACGAATCCGGACTCAAATTTGAAGTTGCGCAGAGTTTACAAGAAGCAGCTCAAAAAGTTACAAGGGTTTTAAATTAAAAGAGTCACGAAAAAACTATACAAAATCATGGCGGTATATTCTTAATGCCGCCATCATCCTAAAATAAAGTTACACTTGTCTTTTATCTTTAGTTTTATATCTTTCACACAACAGTAAATATTATTTATCATGATAGAAATAAATCTACCTACGGAAGCGGCAATAAACTTATTGAATGATCAATTTGTTCATGAGTTTAAACATCAAA
>CAYLVF010000545.1:0-1674 GCA_964387045.1 uncultured Melioribacter sp.
GGTAAGCTATAACTTAAGTTTACCAATTTGCCGGTTACTGATTTGACAATTTCTGTCAAATCATTATCGTTTTCAAAAAGAATCACAGCTTCGATAAAATTATTTATGGGTGTTAACCGGGTTGATACTTTAAATGATTTTACAATCTGCGGGAATTCGGCTTTTAATAACTGCTGCATATCGGAACTGTTTTTGTCAAGCACTAAGTTCAGTAATCCATAAAACTCAGGCGATTTATCCGATGGAATTTCATAAAATAATTGAAGAGCATTATCCTTGCCGTCATAAAACCTGTTATAAACAAAATCTTTTTGAATTGCTTGTGATAGAAATTGAAAACCGGTATTCCAGTTAAAATATTCTTCACCTTTAACTAAACCCGGCGCTGCTTTGCCGTAAATATCTTTAACTTGCTTAATCATCTCATCGCTATTAAAATTTCCGATTGCGGTTAATATCATATTGTTCGGCACATAGTTGTTCTTGTAAAAAGCATAAACATCATCGCGCAAAAGTGATTCGATTGTTGAATAAGTTCCCAATGTCGGTAATGACAGTGCATGACCTTTATATAATACCGATGTTGTGTTTCGTTCAAATTGTTCTTGGGGACTAGCAAGACTTTTAGATATTTCTTCAAGAACAATTCCTTTTTCCTTTTCAAACTTATCATCGGGAACAATCGAATTAAAAAGCATATCAGCTTGCAGTTCCATACCTTTGCCGATATTTTCTGCTGGTGTAACCATCATATAATTAGTATAGTAGGCGGAAGTGTGGGCGTTATTATAGCCGCCTATAAGATCAACTTCATCGTACAATTCTTTTTGCGTTCTTGAAGTTGTACCGTTAAAAAGCAAGTGCTCTAGCATGTGGCTCATTCCGCTTGTAGAAAAAGTTTCATAAGCAGAACCTATTTTAACGGCTACATTAACTCCTGTCATTGGAAGAACAGGATTTTCAATTAGGAGTACTTCCATTCCATTATTTAATTGATGAATCGAAACACCTTCCGGGAGTGAAGCAACCCTTGCTTTGATTGCATCATTACTTGGGGTACCGGAAGGGTTTTGAGAAATTATTTGAATATTAACTACGAATAAGAATACGCATATAAATTCAATTACATTTTTTTTTGTCATGTTTAGAATTCCTTTATACTGTAACAGAAAAATTAGAATCTAATTTCGAACGAGAACCGCGAAACCGTACCCAGGTCATAATAGTCAACCATGGCATAATCAAAACTAACATCCTGGCTGCCTGTACTAACTTTTACTCCGGCACCGAAGGTCCAATTTTCAACATCGTAATTTATTTTATAACCGATTCTTGCAAAGAGCATTTCATCCCAGGCAAATTCTCCGCCGAAATTTAATCTTTCATTATTATCATTCGGGTGATTGCCGTCTACAGCTAAAGTAACCCGGTAAAGATTAGAGTGAATTACCGGATCTACTCCGCCGACTAAATCCATGGCAATACCGACACGAAAATTTAACGGCAGGGGATATGATTCGGTTTTTAGAAATGCATCCGGGTTATACTCGCCGGATATATTTTTATTGATATCAACGAGGGCAATCAGGTCGCGTCCTTCAAGCCTCATATTGCCTCCAAAATTAGAAACACTCATAGCAATTACGAGATTATGAAAACCGGTTTTTAAGTAAG
>CAYLVF010000546.1:0-1657 GCA_964387045.1 uncultured Melioribacter sp.
CTTTTTTCCCCTTACTTAAATAACTCGAAATTCCATTTCACGCTGAACCAATACACGCTGTATCTTTTATGTCCCCGGTATATTCTATTGGTGTTTGAATAAAGGTACTGTAAAGTACAGGGGGCTTCTCTCCGAATAATAAGTCCGGACCTTCGTTATATGTAAAACCGGAATTCAAAAGTGTATCACAACCGACTAAATCATCTTCATGGTTACCTAAGTCAGGGTCAAGCCAAATTGAAAAGATTACTTTTTTTAGTGTATCTGCTTTCAAGCCTGTGTTAAAAATTGAATAACGGATAAAAACTGTTTTGTCCAAACCAAATAAATTTTCAGTTGCAAAAATTGTCTGTCGTATCTCGATTCCCAGAGGTTCAACGCCGTTAAATCTTCTTCTCTCCTCGGGAACAGCATCATTGTAAACAGTAAAATAAGTTTGATCATACATTAATCCTGGTCTATCTTCATTAATTTCCCACATACCGTTTCCATTATGATCAATTGGATCATATTTCCCATTCTTATCACCGTCATAATAAGTAGCACCTTGAGCAACGGCTTTTTTCCATTCATGCCAATTCTTTGAAAAAGGTTCATCGGTTGAAAAGAGAGGATAAATTTTGTTGTTTTTGTCATTTGACTCCGAACCGACAGACCCGGGTAAGTAATCATTGACCAATGCTCCTGCTACAACACCATTAGTCCAAATTTTATTGTTAAGTATGCCGCTTAACAAAAACCCGGCTGAATAAATAGCGGAGATATTATCATATGTTATCATCGAAGGATCCTCCCAAATACGAATATCTCCTAAAATACCGTTGTTGTTAAAGGAGAAGCCAATTTTGTTTAATTCAAAAACGGCTGCTGTTGAGTCGGAGCTAAATTTGATATCTTGTGCAAAAAAACACATTTCATACGAAATAATGAAAAGAAATACTTTGATAATTTTCATTTTCCACCTATCTATTTAATGAGGATCATCTTCTTAGTTGATATAAAATCACCGCTTATTAATCTATAGAAATAAACGCCACTTGCAAGCTGCGATGCATCGAATGTAATTTCATAAGTGCCTGGAGCTTTAACCTCGTTTACTAATGTTTTTACTTCTCTGCCGAGTATGTCATAAACAACAAGTTTAGTGTTTGACGTCTCACGTTTCACGTCTGACGGCACTGCGAATCTAATCGTTGTGCTTGGGTTAAACGGGTTCGGATAGTTTTGTGATAAGTGAAATTCTTTGGGATAAATCTTTTCATAGTCCGGCATTTCAAAAGCACTGGGAAAGTTGTTTTCATACTCACTAAAAACATATCTTACATTCTCTCTGCCGGCTGTAATTGAAGATAGATGATCATCACCCTGTCCAACAACATAAGCCATTATTATATCAATAGGTTGATTTTTGATCAGATCGAATTTACCTGTACTGGTAAGATCGAAAATGTTACCAAATTTTGAAAAAATCCATCCGGTGCTTGTTACCGGGTCGCCGCTGAACCACTTTTCCGGATTAACTTCTTCACAATTTATCCCGCCAAAGAACTCACCGTAAACAAAATTACAAGGGTCAACGGTGTTACCATCAGAGAGCTTCCCCCCCATATAATTTCTTGCCTGATTAATATTTCTAGGGAATGACAAATAGGAATCG
>CAYLVF010000547.1:0-646 GCA_964387045.1 uncultured Melioribacter sp.
AAAAATTTATTTATGATAGAGTTAAAAAGGTAAGCTGCAGAAAGCCAAAAACTTAGGTGTATTATTAAGAAAAATATTCTGTCGAGTGTTGTTTTCGAATTTACTTTTTCGAAATAAAAAACTTCCGTTAACACTAAAAACAACAGGATAAGAAAAACAAATAATGGTGGCGTGATGTTAATACTTTTGGGAAATTTCATCGTTTCTCCGCAAATATAAAGATGCGGAGGTAATATTAGATAATTTTCATGATAGTTTCACTAGAAATAATTAATAAGTTTATTACATGTTCAAATATTCATTCCAAATTTTATATAGCTCATAAGTTGCGCGAATATCTTGTCCACAGTAAACAGCAATCTCTTCGATTCTTCCGGCTTCGTAGAGTTGTTTAACTTCCATGCCGCTAACTCCTTTTGATTTGGGTGATTCAATACCAAACGCATGACAGTAAAAATCCAGATTAAATTTCCTTATTAATCCGTAGAACGTAAACTGTTCCAACAAATCAATATGTTTTGAAGTATTAAATCGATTACCAAGAAAATTTACGGTTGGTTTTATTTTTAAGACTGCTGAACGCAGCATAAGAAAGGGTATATCAAAATTTCTTCCGTTGAATGAAATAAACTTCTCAACTTTTTCT
>CAYLVF010000547.1:656-1655 GCA_964387045.1 uncultured Melioribacter sp.
AATGTTTTTAAGATATCAACTTCAGGCATAGCTTTGTAAACAACATGCTCATCATCGGAGACAACATTTTTTTGATCTTTATCTCCTTCATAAAGTACAAGAGCTTTTTCCATTTGAGTGTGATAAAGTCCGATGGCAACTACTTTTGCAGTAAATGGATAAAGACTCAAGTATCTAACAGCTTCATCTATTTTTTGAGATCGTGTTTCCTCGTCCTTTTCTTTTTCGGCATATCGAAGCAAAAATTCTTTTTGAGAATCGGAGAGTGTATCGATATCAAAACCGACTGTTTCAATGTCGAATATTAATTGCACATTGACCCCGAATTTTATTAAAGAATAAAAGAAATTATTCCTTATTCTTTAAAATAGCAACATCTTTTTCGTAGGATTTTACCGCTTTGTAGAATTCTTCAGGTAACGGTATTGATTTTTGAATTGATTTATCGATATGTACTACTGTTCCGCCGCCTTTTGCAATAATTTTTTGAGTAGAGACTTTTTCAACTATATGTTCAAAACTAAAACTTGAGTTCTTTACTTCCTGTATTCTGGTATATATTATAAGGTTATCATCAAGATGCGCAGATTCAAAATAATCGCAATGATTATGAACCATAATGAAAAACGAATTCCCTTCTAAAAATTCCTCAAGATTAAAATTCTTTTTCAAGTCATACACATAACTTAAGCGTGCATCTTCAAAATAATTAAAGTACACGGCGTTGTTGCATACACCCAGCATATCCACTTCATGAAACTTTACTTGCTCTTTAATTTGATGTTTATACAAACTTTTATCTATTTCCCTAATATTCTTAATCATAATCTTAATCTTACTCCAAGTTCTAAAGTTGTCCCAAAATCAATTTTGCTTTTTCAATATCTTCAATAGAAACATCCATATGAGTAACTGCTCTTAATGTTCCAACGCTTCCGACAGAAAGAAGTAAACCAAGTTCTTTAGCTTTAGCCAATATTTCTTCCACAGAATTTTTTA
>CAYLVF010000548.1:0-1653 GCA_964387045.1 uncultured Melioribacter sp.
CTGAAGCAAATTTAAAAATTGAAATGAGTAGTTTGGATGCAGCCGGTACAATTGTGGTTTCTCTATCTTCATTAGATGAAACCGAGTCAACTCCGATGCATATGCAGAAAGAAACATTATCAGTCGAAGCAAGTATCAAGCCGTTCATCAATTTGATATGGGCTGGTGTGCTTGTAATGGTTGTCGGCTTTGTTCTTTCTACTGTCAGGAGAACAAAAGAATCAACGAAATAATTATTCCGATAATTATTGACAAAACCCCGTCTCGCTGCGGGGTTTTTTTGTTTGTTGCGATTAATGGAATTTATTAATGGAATACATAGTAATTGCTTTTGTTGCATTGTTTGTATCAGGGTTGACTTTTTTCTCCGGCTTCGGATTAGGTACACTTCTATTACCTGCTTTTGCAATTTTCTTTCCTATTGAAATAGCAGTTGCTGCAACCGCAGTTGTGCACTTTGTAAATAACATTTATAAATTTATTCTTATTGGCAGAGAAGGTAACTTAAAAGTTATCTTAACTTTTGGTATCCCCGCGGTTGTTGCAGCTGTAGGCGGTGCTTATCTTCTTGATATCATCAGTCAAATCGAGGGTTTGGTAACGTATACTTTGTTTGAAAAGGAATTCACCGTTACTCCTGTCAAAATAATAATTGCAGTATTGATGCTGATTTTTGCTGTATTTGAATTGCTGCCCAATCTTAAGAATTTCAAAATAGATAATAAATGGATTCCAATAGGAGGCGTGCTATCGGGATTTTTCGGTGGACTCTCGGGTCATCAAGGGGCTTTGCGTACAGCATTTTTAATTCGAACAGGTTTGGAAAAGAAAGAATTTATCGGCACATTAACAGGGTGTTCATTATTAATTGATATAACAAGAATTACTGTTTACGGTTTAACATTCATAAAAACAGATTTCGGAATTCTTGATCAAACCGGTTTACTGAATTTATTGAGTGTTGGAATATTTGCTGCATTTATTGGAACCACATTCGGTAGATACCTGGTTGAAAAAATTACATTCAGAGCAATTCAGTATACTGTTGCCGCTATGTTGTTTATACTATCAATTGCTTTAGGAATGGGAGTCGTGTGATATGCTAATTGAAAATAATCTCGATAACTTGATTAGTTCCAACGAAGCTATTGCAGTTTACTTCAGCACGGAATATTGCAATGTTTGTAAAGTTCTAAAACCAAAAGTGAAAGAACTACTTGAAAACGATTTTCCCAATATCAAATTTGTTTATGTTGATATTGAGAAACAAAAAGAGGTTTCGGGTAAGTATTCAATTTTTACCGTGCCTACTTTGGTCTTCTTTTTTAATGGGAAAGAATCTTTTCGCAAATCAAGAAATTTTAGTTTAGCAGAATTATATCAGGCAATAGAACGACCTTACTCATTCTTGTTTTCGTAAATATTTTAAAGGAGTTATAATGAAGTTTTTTTATATCATAACATATTTTTTACTTTTTAGTGTTACCCTGTTTGCGCAAGATGAACCGGAATTTAAAATGGTGAAATATTACTTCGTTGAATTAATGCGAAATAACGATAGACCGGAATTAGATTCTGTTTCAGTAATGGAAATTCAGAAAGGGCATATGGATAATATGAAAGTAATGGCTGAAGCCGGGAAGTTGTTATGTG
>CAYLVF010000549.1:0-1652 GCA_964387045.1 uncultured Melioribacter sp.
CTTTTTTCCCCTTACTTAAATAACTCGAAATTCCATTTCACGCTGAACCAATACAAAAGAACTATAAAAGAACTAATCGACTACTTGGATAATTGTTTATTAGATAGAGATATTGGAAAACCGGGACCTAAATTGATTGACCAACTTAAAGAGCTTCTGCAAAAAAATGAAAACGAGGTTAAAGAATACAGATTGGAAGATTTAATCTGGTGGAAAGGAAGCGAGCCTATGATAATGTATTTATTTGATCTACTTTTTAGTGCAAATCTGATAGATGATACGCAATATAGAGAACGACATTCTTTGATTGCAAAACATTTCAAAAATATGAAAGGTAATGAGTTTGATAACAAGCAACTTGGAAAATCTTATAGTCGATCAAAAGATAAAAAACCCAACAAAAAAGACAGTGATACTATAGAGCAAGTTATTCGGGAAATAAGGCAATACCTAAAAGAAATTAGTATGTAGGTATACCTACACCTATGGGTTTATAACCTCAATGAGATAATGCATTTTGGCAACCGAGTATTGAATTACTAAACTAAAAATACCGGAACGCCAAATGAAAAACGAAAAAGAAGTTTTAAGAAGACTTCAGAACATCGAACTTCTTCTCGATCAGAGAAAGACCAAACCGCTAAACCTAGTGGAAGCCGCGAAGTACTTAAGCATCTCGCAATCACATCTTTACAAACTAACAAGCCAAAGAAAAATTCCTAACCATAAGCCGAATGGTAAGTATTTGTATTTCTATAAGGATGAGTTGGATGAATGGGTCAGGGCAAGTTCAAACGCTGAGACTGAAAACATGAGAAGTGAAGCGGAGAAAGGGAGAGGGGGAGATACGGAGAATAATGAGGATGAGGAACCGCCGTAAGGCAATGTTGAATGATGTATTCTAAATTTTCAATGAAAAGCAAAAGCATAATAATCTTTGGAAGGATTAAAGCAAGACTGCAATGGAAGGAATAAGTAACATACTAAATAAACTATCGGTTGAGGATGTTGAGAAGTTGAAGATTTTGTTTTCTCTAAACATAAAGACCGATACTAATGTGAAAGATGCCGTTACTCTTAGGGTGTTCTGTGATGAGTATAAATCACTTATTGAACAGACTCGTACTAAGAATTATTATCGCTCTGTTGAAACGGCTCTTAATCATCTTACCGCATATTTTGGTCTTCAGAGACCGATCATTTCTTTATCTCATAAAGAGGTCGAACAATTTGTCACTCATCTACAGCAACATGTTGAAAAAGGTTATCGTGTTTATCACCGTACTTTGAAAGCAGCCTTTAATAAGGCTCTTGATTGGCAATATGTTGATGTAAATCATTTTGTGAAGATTAAACTTCCTAAAAAGCAAAAGCTTAATCCCCTCTTTATTACCGAGGAAGAGTTAGAACAAGTATTAGATAAAATTGATGTCGATGTTGTACGTGATGTTGTTGTGCTCGGGTATTACACAGGTTTACGGTTAAGTGAGATTGTAAACTTAAAATGGAAGAATGTTGATTTGAATAGTAATGTGATTATTGTTGTATTGGTTCAGCGTGAAATGGAATTTCGAGTTATTTAAGTAAGGGGAAAAATGAGTCGCTATAAATCTAGAATCAGCATACATTTTTCACCTCATAACTAGCTTGTC
>CAYLVF010000550.1:0-1630 GCA_964387045.1 uncultured Melioribacter sp.
CATTTTCATCTTTAACAACACTGTAATTATTATCAAAGTATTTTCCTTTTGATTTGATCATTTTATGACGTGTTGCATATTCACCGGTATGAAATGCATGAATGTCATCTAAAACTTTTCCATGAATTCGTTCAGAATGACATTGAAGAATTGATGTCCCTAATCTATCCTTACTGCAAATACCTCTGATTTCTTCACCGGCTTTATTGACAAAAGCAAATTTGTGGTCTTGATCTACATAAACAACTCCAACTTCAAGGCTGTCGAGAATATCGACTAAATTTTTCTTATCCAAATACTTTGAATCGGGCATTTCGCCTCCTTTAATACCAGTAAATCATATTTTAAATTAGAAAGCACCAAAAATTATTCCAAAGAGAAATATACAAAATTCCGCAATTTTAATAAGATATACAGTTCCGATTTATAGAATGAATTTCAGATTTGGGAAATTGAAATAGCTTTTTGGTACTAATTGTTCTTCTAAATGAATAAATCTAGTAGTTTTTTCAGTTGTTTAGAAATATAAACCGCGAAAATTCCTAATAGTAATCCGACTAATAGGTTAATAATTCCGAAAACTAAAAGAATCATTTCAAGAGGAAGTTTAGAAAGCGTATTGAGAAGAAAAACATCTCTAAACATGTTTTTGTAAGTTGTGAAAATGTGAGTCCCCAAGAAAAATCCGTGCATAATAATACCATGAGCAAATGTATAAAGCATCAAAATAACTGCTGTCGAAATTGCGGCTTTTTTAAAATCCTTCACAAAATAAAAAAACATTTCTGCTAGGACACCTTGAAGCATCACTGCCAAAAGTGCCGAGTGCTGAATTGTCCCGTAATAAACTGCCTTAAGAATTGCCGCAATTACCGCAAGCAAGATAACCGACCCGATAAAATCAGCAGCCTCTTTAGTAAATATTATAAAGACAACAGCTAACGCGGTTAAAATCATTCCTCTTACAGGAAGAGGATACGAACGAATTACATCACCCATTAATATTTCACATATTCCCCAGGATACTGCGAGTACAAAAAGAGCTATTATTTTATGATTTCGTTCCATGTTGAAGAGAGTTTCCAAGTTATTTGTAATAAAATAAGGCTCCCCGACATAGAACCGGAGAGCCTTGCTTATCCCACAAACAGGTTAGACGTTTTTTAGCTTAGTATCTCCAAAACGGCTTCCCTGGCAATTTCAAATCAACTGCTTGTTTATTAAATGCTTTTGTATCGATTACGTTTCTATCTAAATAGAATTGATATAGACTATCGTTATTTTCTTTATACTTTGTACCGTCAAAATGTTCCTTATTGTTGTATCTCGATAACCAAAGCTGCCATTGCTTATCCGACAATAATCCCGATTGATGAACAGCTTCAACATTTTGGTAAATGCGTTCCCAGTAATCAGGATAATTATTATAAACAAATGGAGTAGTATTAGCATGTGAATTTATTCCCCATGCATTCCCGGGAATATCATAAAGAGCAAAAGGAATAAATTTTCCGGGATGGTTTGAGTTGACCCATCGTTTGGCTTCGGGGTCTCCCTTTTCGGCAGCCCATGTTAGCATTTCAACTAAAGCTTTCTGCATATCCCATACACCGTGCCATTGCGTATAATC
>CAYLVF010000551.1:0-1619 GCA_964387045.1 uncultured Melioribacter sp.
TTTCGATCTTCTTTCGCGCATCCAGTTGTTAACCTCTATACGAAGTAGAAAACAATAAAAATAAAATAGAACCAAAACAATTAGATGCCATGGGAAAACGAATGAAAACGTAAAATGAAAAATTGTGGACAAGATGAACGGAATAACAATCAAAATAAAGAAGAAAACTATCCAGCCCTTTTTATTTTCTTTGTATAGAACGAAAAGCATAAACGGAGTGAAAACTATTGCAGCTGCTATAAGAAAAAAGATAAGAAATCCTGCAAAAAATGAGAAAAGGAATAAAACCGAACCTGCTATTTCGTAGTTCAGATATCTGCTTAACCTGGTTAGATTTGTATTTGACAAGCGGATTTCTATTTCATTCATAATACAAACTTAACCTCGAAGGTCGAAAAACAAACGACCTTCGAGGATATTTAATTATTGTTTTAATTCAACCCTCTTCTTTCAAGCAACGGTTCAATTGCCGGTTCTTGACCGCGGAATTTTTTATATAATTCCATTGCATCATCGGTACCGCCTTTTGAAAGTATAAATTCTCGATACTTATTTGCCAATTCTTGATTGTAAACATCTCCGGTTTCTTCAAATGCGGCAAATGCATCTGCATCGAGAACTTCAGACCAAATATAACTGTAATAACCCGCAGAGTAACCGCCGGCAAAAATGTGGTTGAAATATGTACTTCTGTATCTTGGTACAATTTGTTTAATCAAACCTATCTTGTTCATTGATGCATTTTCAAATTCAATAGCATCGTGCTCAACGGCTTCGGTTAAAGTATGCCAATCCATATCAAGAAATGAAGCTGCGAGATATTCTACGGTTGCAAATCCTTGATTAAACTTACCGGAGTTTTCAATTTTTTGAATTAATTCACCGGGAATCGGTTCCCCTGTTTCATAATGGAAAGCATAATTTTTTAGTACATCAGGATGCATACACCAGTTTTCCATTACTTGTGACGGAAACTCGACAAAATCACGCGGCGTTGATGTTCCCGATAACGTTGGATAAACAGTATTTGATAACAAACCATGAAGAGCATGACCAAACTCATGGAATAAAGTATTTACATTATCTATTGAAAGCAGAGCCGGTTTATCTGCCGTAGGTTTTGAGAAGTTACCGACGTTATAAATAATCGGAGTCTGATATACTCCGTCTTTATCAACATGTTGTTTGCGGAATGAACTCATCCATGCACCACCTCTTTTGCTTGTACGGGGAAAATAATCGGTATATAAAATACCTATGTGGCTGCCGTCTCTATCTTTTACTTCAAAAGTTTTTACTTCCGGATGATACTTTGTTATATCATCTCTTTCTTCAAAAGTTATGCCCCACAATCTTGTTGAAAGATCAAACACACCTTTAATCACATTAGTTACTTCAAAGTAAGGACGAAGTTCTTCTTCATCCAAATCATATTTTGCTTTTTTAACTTTTTCACTGTAATACCACCAGTCCCATGACTCTAATTCAAAATCATCCCCTTCATCGTAGATCATTTGCTGCATATCGTCACGTTCTTTTTTGGCTACTTTTAACGCAGGCTCCCAAAGTTTATTTAATAATTCATAAACGGCTTCGGAAGTTTTAGCCATTCTTTCTTC
>CAYLVF010000552.1:0-1612 GCA_964387045.1 uncultured Melioribacter sp.
CGGTTGTAACGATGTGATTAGTTCTGTCGTCTTCTTTTACTTTTCTTGTTTTTTCATGTTTTTTAATTACATCGTTATCATAATCATTTACCGAAAATGTTGCTGCTATTCCGGTTTGTTCTTGTTCTCGCCACTTAAGATGATAAATATAAAAATGTGGTTTTTCATCCTGAACCAATGGAGCTTCTTTTCTTAATCTTGCCCAATTTTCCTTTGCTTTATTATATACTTGTTCGGAATAAGGATCTGTTTTTGCATCAAGCTCTATTTCGGAACGAGTAACTCGCAAAAAACTAAGAGGATTACCTTTTGCAAGTTCAGCAGCTTCTTCTCTGTTGACAACATCATAGGGAACACTTGCAACAAGGTGAGCAACTTTTTCTTCGGGTCTAACTGCCTTAAAAGGTTTAATTACTGCCATCACTTCTCCATGTTTATAAGAATTTCTGGTATGTAAAAATACGACAAATATATCTATCTGTAAATTTTGTTAGTCACAAGTTTATCTTTTTCCTCACATTTTCGAAAAAATAAACTCTTCAATTTCGGTTTTATCGTCACGCTTCAATTCCAGATTAACTTTTAGCTCTCCTGAATCTAAGAGTTCATATCTTATTCCGTTGAATGTTATTGACGAGTCTCCCATATCGACAAATCTAAATTCAAGATATTCATCTTTTTCTTCCCAGCTTATAAAATTTGCATCAAAGTGACGCAGCCGTAAAGTCAAATTACCGTCAACTTCTGTGATAGTAAAGTGTTCGGAAAATCTGAGTTTGCCGTCAACAATAAACCGAAACATTCCAATAATTGAGTTGCCGCTTGGAGCACTCCAATATTCTTCAACTGTACCACCCCACTTTTCGGTTGTCCAATTTCCTTCAATCCAACTTAGTTTATCAATTTTTGTCTGTGAGAATACAGACAAAGCGAGAATAACAAAAAGTAAAACATTTATAAATTTCTTCATTACTTCCCCGTTTTATTTATGAAAATATATTATACATATTTCTTTCCTGCCGGAAAAATTATTTTTTTTGTAGTTTTTAGCTGCAAACTACGAGGAAAATCTATTAAGAGATTCTTTTACATAATAACTTTTTTCTTTCTTTCATCACAGGTTTTTTCTCAGAATCTTATTGTTGGTTTCGGATGGGGATTAATAAGTTTTCAAAATAAAGTTGTTGAAAAAAGCAGCAATACTCTTTTAAGTTATGAAGTTGAGAGCGATTATCACTACTCTTTCTTTTTAAAATATATTATTCCCGCAACTCAAATTAGATTTAAAGGCGGGTACTACCATTCCGAAATAAAAGGTGCGGGAACAATAATTAATATTAATCCTTCCGAAACTCGTTTACCGATTAATGCAAGAGTTGATAACACTCTGAAGTCGCTGATACTTGGTTTAGAATATTTATGGAATAAGAGAAAATTCGAACCTTATTTGGGTATAGATATGCTCTTCGGTGCATTTGATGATGCCGATATTTTTATGAAGATAAATCGGGTGAATTAATACATCAAATTTATCCGAGCGAAACTCGGGTTGGTTTAGGATTAAGCGGCGGAATCGGTTATAACTTTTTCCCCGGAATAGAATTAGATATCA
>CAYLVF010000553.1:0-1605 GCA_964387045.1 uncultured Melioribacter sp.
TAAACATTTTGTAATCGAAAGAAGAACCAAAGACAGTTCCTTTTTGGGTATTGCTGTTTTACTTCCTGAATCAGATAAATATTATGAATTTATTGATGAAACTGCCTATAAAACTGCCGGAACAATTTATGTGTACAGAGTTGCTATTGTTGATAACGATGGCTCCATCTCGCATTCCAATGAAGCTCCCGTTTTGCATGATAATATATCAAGCGTAAAGAAAACCTGGGGCAGTATTAAAGCATTATTCCGTTAAGAATTTTTCATGTTTCATACAAGTCTTCCAATTTATCTCGCATCAAAATCACCCCGAAGAAGAAAACTATTAAAACAACTTGGTATTAATTTAAAAGCTTTTTCCGTTGACCTGAATGAAGAAATTGAAGACGGTGAACATCCGATTAAAACCGTAAAGCGTTTAGCTTCGCATAAATTAAACGAAGCAGTGAAAAAAGTGAACGAAGGAATAATCATAACCGCCGATACGATAGTCGTTCTTGATAAGAAGATAATCGGGAAACCGAAAAATAAAAATGAAGCGAAATTATTTTTAAACAACCTTAGCGGAAAGACTCACACCGTATATACCGGGTTTGCTATTTATAATTCAGTCACTAAAAAAACAATAATTGATTACGAAAAAACTTTTGTTACTTTTCGAAAATTATCGCATAACGAAATTAATGATTATGTAGCTTCCGGTAGTCCGCTGGATAAAGCCGGAGCGTACGGCATTCAAGACGATTTCGGTGCCGTTTTTGTAAGTAAAATTAAAGGCTGTTATTATAATGTTGTCGGATTACCTCTGCCGAAATTATATACCTCTCTGCAAAAAATTATTTTTTGATATCTTCGTAAACTCAACAGAGTACTCATTCCGCTAGCACTTGAATTTCTTTATATCAGATTAGGTCTGCTAGAAAATCAAGAATTCATTTAATAATGCAAAAAATCGAAATAAATTTGGGCTATTTATTATACATAGACTCGGTTATCCTTGATTTTCCGTTGCTTGGTTGCTATTTTAGTTAGACTATTAACTAAAAATATATTTCAGGAGGAAATTATGGCTGATGAAAATGGATTGGGAAAAGGATTATTCCTCGGTTTATTGGCAGGAACAGTTATTGGTTCTGTGATCGCGTTATTATACGCACCAAAATCCGGCAAAGAATTGCGCAGTGAACTTCGCAGCAAAGGCGAGGAACTTTTAGATGAATCTGAAGAATATCTCGAAAAAGCAAAAGTCAAAGCTTCGGAGCTTATAAACGACGGCAAAAAGAAATCGGAAAGATTAATCTCCGATGCCAAAGCTAAAGTTGACGACTTAATAGAAGAAGCTGAAAAAGTTTTGAATGATGCAAAAGAAAAAACCAGTAAATATGTTGGTGAAGGTAAAAGCAAAATTGACAAGGAAAGTGAGAAATTAAAATCAGCCGTTAAAGCCGGTATTGATACTTACAAATCAGAAAAAGAAGCTTAGAAAAAATGTTGACGGAAATATTAATAGTTATTGTGTTAATACTTGTGTGTGTTTTGATAATCTTTAGTTTCTTTACTCTCTATAAGTTGAATCGGTCAATGGATGTATTAAGTACAGATCTA
>CAYLVF010000554.1:0-1592 GCA_964387045.1 uncultured Melioribacter sp.
GAGACTCTTGGATTCAAACCAAATTGCTATTGCAATTACAATTATACTTTGCCAAATTAAAGGCGTAAATGCTGCAGGTAATCCGAAATATGAAATTAGCGAAATACTAAGCGTTATTGCCGATGCAAGAGCGTATAAGTTTGTTGAATGTTTGCTTTTAGTTTTTACACGATAAAGTATTGCCAGTATAAGAGAAATCACCGAAAATAAAATCATGTGAATGAATATGTATTCTTTTAGGGTAAGCAAGCATACAATCGTAAAAAGTCCTAAACCTAGAATTACGTTAGTGAAGGAAATTGAGATATCAAATTCTTCTTCAACTACCGATGTCGTTTTCGTTAATAAACCGGCGGCGTAGATTATCATGTAAACCAATAAAAAGAAAATATGAAAACCGGGCTCGCTTACAATTTTAATATCATTACCGAAAAGCGGTGTATTCAAAAACCATATGAGGTGTGTTAGGTATGTTATTATTATACCAAGAAGTAGATAGAAAAGTTTATCAAAATTTTTGTACCTGTACATGATTACAAATCCGGCAGAACAGCAAGTTAGTAAGATGAAGAGCAATACCGGTTCACCGATTCTTAGTCCCGTGAAGGCTAGCAACGCGAAACCGAGACTATTAAGTGGTACCGACTGTTTCTTAACAGAAAGATTAATAATAATTATAGGGATTGCAAGTAATAAGATACCCTCAATTACTTTGTTTTCAAGAGCAGGTTCCGGTGTGAAATAAAATAACCGCATTGCAGAAATATAGAACAGGAATAAACCCGATCCGAAAAGATAATTTGATATATTAGAATAAGAATTCTTCCATAACTTAGATAAAAACAATAGGCATCCTGTAACAGTAAATCCTAAAACCGTTGGTAAAAACTGATTGATATCCGGGTAAGGTTTAAAAAGAAGAAACGAGAAGAAGATTACAAGAACAAGAATACCCAAATTTGCAAACCAATACTCGCCAATATTCATATCAGCAATACTGGAATCCGATGATTTCTGAGAAGCGGCATCCGAACTATTACCGGAGGATGAAGTATAAGGTTCTATATCCAGCTTGGATTCAATTCGGGTTATCCTGTTATCAAGATTTTTTAGGTAATCTATGATTTGCGGGTTATTCAATTGTTCATTTTCATGACTCATAGATCATTCTCCCTTTTTAGTTCTTGATGATGTTAAGTCCCCCAATCGAACCGCAATATGCAATTGATATACCACTTTTATCGGTAACGATAAAACGAATAAATAATATCGATTTCAGCATCTTTTTATAATTATTAACCGGAGCAAAAGTCCTTTTTTATGCGAAAAACAGGATAATCTTTGCAATATTAATTCACTATTAAAACCGTGAAAGTGGTTAAGTCGATATGAAGTAACGGATTAGCTGGTGTGTGAATTATTATTTCATTGTGAAATAATAATTCATTCTATATTGATTTCTATCAATATAAGAGATATCCTGTATTAATCCGATCGCCAAAGTGATAGATCGATGTGATATTGACTAATAAGCCGGTATACGTTCCGAGTTGTTACACCGGCTTCATCAGCTACTTTAGTGATATTGCCGT
>CAYLVF010000555.1:0-1590 GCA_964387045.1 uncultured Melioribacter sp.
GCTTTTTCAATTGCATTTTTAAAAACATCAAATCTCTTTTCCTTTCTACCAAAACGATGGATTAGCTGATAAAATATACGATGAATTTTCATAGGAGTATTTGTGCTAACAAAACCTGCATCGCCTTCAGGGAATAAATCACCAATATTCATTAAAACAGTAATAATAGGTTCTATACTTTCCTCTGGTATATCTTTTTGCGTGTAATCTTCCAAACGTTCCAAAAATCTTATTATTCTTCCACCCTCATTGAGCTTTAATAAAGCCTCAGCAAAAGCATCGGGATTACTCGCAAGTAATAAGATAATCTCAATTTCTTTCTGTGAGATTTCATCTTTTTGAACAGAAAGCCTAAAGAATATATCGAAGATATCGGGGCTGCATATTCGACCATCTTTTCGCCAGATACTTAACCAGTCATAACCATAGCTTGTGTTACCATAGATGGATTCTAGCTTAGGAAATAATCTTTTCAAAAAATCCACAAATATTTCTTGAGAATATTTATTGGTTTTACTAAGTATTTCGCCACAACGTTTTTTTGCTTGTTCTTTTACAGCGTTACTATTTCCATAAACTGAGTCAAATCCAACTGTGAAAATATCTTTGTTGTTTCTTATTCCATAATAAACCTCTGGAATAAAAATTTGAATCGCAGTAATGGCAAGGAAATCAATTGGATTTACTTCTCCCTTTACCAAACCGAAACTAAACCTTAATGAGTTTATATAACGTGTTACATCTCTAATGCTTTCAAAGAAGTGCCTCAGTCCGCTATAATAGATATTGCCCCAATAGGTTTGATCCCATTTCTCTTTGGGTATATCTTTAACCAATTCACCAAGTTGGTTCAATAATAGTTGTTCTACTTCTTGTTTCGATATAAGTGGAATATCAAAAGGAATCTGAATAACTTTTTCTAAATATTCTAAGCCAGAACCCTCTTGTACTTTTTCTAATGCTTTCTCAACCACATTCTTATCAAAAGCAAGTAAGTATATCGTATTTGGAAAATTCCCCAACGATTTTACTAACTGAAAAATCTGTCGAATCTCAGTATTATTAAGACGGTCAATATCATCTATGATAACAATAATTTTATGTAGTTGTTTAGCTAATAAGTTATTTAGCTCGGTCCTTATAGAATCTAAATCATTTGGCTTAAGACTTCCCCAGCTTTTTGCCGCACTGCCAATGTTTCTAAACACTTTTGAGATTATTGTTGCCACCGGTCCAACTGTTGGGATCAAAGCAAAGGGTTCAAAAAATTTAGCGTACACTTCTAATTTTTCTCCTGCTTTCTTTGCGTTGCCACTATAATCAGTTCGTTTCAGTATAATTGATAATTGTTTAAAAAACTGGCTGATTAGCTGATTTTGATCAGAATAGTTCCATGGGTTGAATTTCATAATGATGGGTTTGGTTTCATCGGTTTTATCATCGTAAACAGAATTAATATGTTCCAATGCCATATTGATTATGGAAGTTTTTCCTGATCCCCATGCACCAAAAAGTCCGATTACAATACTATCTTTTATTTTGTAATTAAGAATAGCATTGCCAAGTGATTGTGCGAATGATTTTCTACCT
>CAYLVF010000556.1:0-1589 GCA_964387045.1 uncultured Melioribacter sp.
GAAAATAAACCTTTTCAAAGAGAAGAACTTAGTAAACAAAAAGCTATTGATCTGTATTCTCAAGTCGGTGATAATTATAAATTAGAAATAATCGATGACCTAAATGAAGATGAAGAGGTAATCAGTATTTATAAAGAAGGTGATTTTACAGATTTATGTACCGGTCCGCATCTTCCTTCAGCCGGTTTGATCAAAAATATTAAGTTGTTAAGTGTGTCCGGATCGTACTGGCGCGGTGATGAAAAACGTCAGCGCATGCAGCGTATCTACGGAATTTCATTTCCGAAGAAGAATATGCTGGATGAACATCTTGCATTACTTGAAGAAGCAAAAAAACGGGATCATCGTAAACTTGGAAAACAACTTGACCTTTTCAGTGTGCATGAAGAAGGAGGAGCAGGTTTAATCTACTGGCATCCTAAAGGCGGTAGAATTAGGAATTCCATTGAAAATTTTTGGCGTGAAGCTCATCTTTCAAATGGTTATGAAATCTTATATTCTCCTCATATCGGCAAATCATCTTTGTGGGAAACTAGCGGTCATCTCGGATTTTACAAAGAAAGTATGTATTCTCCTATGCAGATAGATGAACATGATTATTATGTAAAACCAATGAACTGTCCTTTCCACATAATGATTTACAAGACTAATCTGCGTTCTTATCGAGATTTACCTTTGAGATGGGCTGAATTAGGAACTGTATATAGATATGAAAAAAGCGGTGTGCTCCATGGTCTGCTCCGAGTTCGTGGTTTTACTCAAGATGATGCTCATATTTTCTGTTCTCAAGAGCAAATAGAAGATGAAATTATTGAAGTAATCAGATTTTGTCTCTTCGTTTGGAATTCATTTGGTTTCAAAGATCTGAAGTATTACGTTTCAACAAAACCGGATAAAGCTGTTGGAGAAGATAAGTTATGGGATTTAGCTATTGAATCACTTAAAAAAGCTTTAGACCATATGTCACTCCCTTACGAAATTGATGAAGGTGGTGGAGCATTTTACGGACCTAAAATTGATATAAAGGTTAAAGATGCTCTAAATCGTGAGTGGCAAATGAGTACAATTCAGTTCGATTTTAATTTACCCGAACGATTTGATATGAAATATATCGGTGAAGATGGTAAAGAACACAGACCATTAATGGTTCATCGCGCTTTACTTGGTTCATTGGAAAGATTCTTTGGTGTTTTGATTGAGCATTATGGCGGAGCATTCCCAACTTGGCTTGCTCCTGTTCAGGTTGCTATAGTTCCCGTTTCCGAAAAGTTTTTGAATTATGCTAACAAAGTCTATGATTCTTTAAAGAAACAAGGTATTTTTGTCGAACTAGATAAACGAAATGAAAAAATTGGTTATAAAATTCGTGATTGGGAAACTCAGAAAGCACCTTATATGTTAATTGTTGGTGAAAAAGAAGAATCTAACGGAACCGTTTCTGTTAGAAAGCATGGACAAGGTGATCAAGGTATAGTTGACTTAGATAAATTTATCTCAGATATTAACGCTGAAATTAAAAACAAATCCATTAACAGATAGAGAGGTGTTTCATCGCCCAAACAAATTATAGAGTAAACCGGGATATAAGG
>CAYLVF010000557.1:0-1569 GCA_964387045.1 uncultured Melioribacter sp.
AACCGGCTAGTAAAACTCCTTGGACTAAGGAAGTCTGGATTTATGACTTAAGAACTAATCAGCACTTCACTTTAAAAACACAGCAGATGAAATTTGATCATCTTGAAGATTTTGTTAAATCCTATAATCCAAAGAATAGATTTAAACGAACTGAAACCGAGCAATTTAAGAAATTCACTTATGATGAAATAATCTCCCGCGATAAAACCAATCTAGATATATTTTGGCTTAAAGATGAAAGTCTCGGCGATACAGACAATCTACCTGATCCCGATATTCTTGCAGCAGAAATTATTGAGAATATCGAGTCGAGTTTGGATAGTTTTAAGGAAATAATTGATAAACTAAACCACAACTAAGTTCTACTAATAACTGGTAGGATTAATAAGAAAAAAGTCTATTAGAAACAAAAAAGCTCAATTACTTTTAATAATTGAGCTTCTGCGGAGAGTCAGGGATTCGAACCCCGGAAGGACTTGCATCCTTAACGGTTTTCAAGACCGCCGCATTCAACCACTCTGCCAACTCTCCGTGGATTTCTTTAAAATTTTGAGACGTAAGGATAACAAATTTTACTCAAAATCTCCACAAACTTAACGTTTAGTTTTTTATTTTTACCTTATCAATTCAATGAATGAGGATGCGTATGAAAAAGTTAATTTTACTTTTAATTACTTTGCTACTTATCAGCTGTAATAATGAAACGAAACAGACAATCGAACTAGAAGAAGTTCCGGAATGGGCAAAGGAAGCTGTTTGGTATCAAATATTTCCTGAAAGATTTCACAATGCAGATCCTTCAAATGATCCGAAGCCGATTGATATGGCAGGCGCTTGGCCTTATTTTGTTCCCGATGACTGGCAGGTTCATCCATGGACTTCGGATTGGTACAAGCTCCAGCCCTGGGAAGAAGCAACCGGAAGAGATTTTTACGGTAATGCCAATATAAGACGTTACGGAGGCGACCTGCAGGGTGTAATCGATAAACTTGATTACCTTAATGATTTGGGAATAACCGCAATTTATCTTAATCCGATTTTCGAAGCTCCGTCTCTTCATAAATATGATGCTTCAATGTATCATCACGTTGATAATAATTTCGGACCTAATCCCGACAAAGACAGAGAAATTTGGGCAACCGAAGATCCGAATGATCCTTCGACTTGGAAATGGACTTCGGCGGATTCACTCTTTTTAAAACTTATAGAAGAAGCACATAATCGCGATATGAAAATAATTATCGACGGTGTATTCAATCATACCGGCACACAATTTTGGGCTTTTAAAGATATCGTAGAAAATCAAGAAAACTCTAAGTATGTAGATTGGTACACGATCAAAACTTTTGATGATCCGAATACCGAAGAAAATGAATTCGATTATGAAGGATGGCTTGGTATAAAAGATTTACCTGAATTCCGGGAAGATGAGCATGGATTAGTATCGGGTCCGAGTGAACATGTTCATGCAATCGTTAAGCGCTGGATGGATCCAAATGGTGACGGCGATCCTTCCGATGGAATTGACGGCTGGCGTTTGGATGTTGCCGAAATGGTAAGCCATAATTT
>CAYLVF010000558.1:0-1557 GCA_964387045.1 uncultured Melioribacter sp.
TCAAAATAATCCCGATTATCAACTCTATGCTCTTTATTTAGCTGACAAAGAAGGGTCTACTCGGGATTTAGAGTTAGCAAAGACTGGCATGGATGCTGCTTCGATCAAAGAGACCTCGATTGACGGATATAGTGGGATAGAGGGGATTGCTAACGCCAATGATCCCAAGAAACATTACCTAACTGTTGTCCTAAAAGATGGTCGACTCTTCTCGGTTTCGACCTATCCGCCGCAACCTGAAAATAAAGAATTAACAGACAAGATAATTGGGACGTTTGAATTCAAATAACCCCAACAGGTTGAATGTTATAAACCTATAAAATGCATGGTGGATTAAATTTACCCCTAGTATAAATAAACTAACCCCAGTTTCTTCAGAGGGGACGAGAATTAAGAGGATTAGGAGAACGTCCCTACTTTGAGTTGTCCAACCTTAGTAGCATACGGCTATCATTTTGTGTTTTGGTAAAGGCGGATGGACGGCGAACCGTGTCCGCAGATGCCCTTCACTATGGGAGTAAAATGCCCGAAGGGATGCCTAGATGCAACTAGAGATTAAATCTAGGTGGAAACCGTTGTCGCTCTAGCGAGGATGAGGGTGTAAGAATTGCACATACGGCAACCGTGCAATCGCCAGAGGCAATCCCTTGAAAAGCCAAGCAGTTGCGAATAGCACGTCTGCATGATGCATCCCTATAATAATGCGGAGTCTTTACCAGTAAACACAAGGCTAAAGTTTAAGATTTAATGCAATTCTCATTGCCTAGGGGAACCTTATGTCTTATAAGAGAAAAATGTCTCTAAGACAGGTTCATATCATTCAATTTTTCTAAGTTACTCTTTACTTTGTTTAAGTGTCTCATGTTAATTTCATTCTCTTTTGCAAATTTTAAAACACGAAGATGGTATTGATTGAAAAGGACTTCTTCTGAAAGCTTATTTAGGTATTTAAGAAAAAGTTGCTTTTTAGTTTTATTCTGAAACATATAAATTCTTTTTAAGTAATATTCATTGACACTTATTACAAAGTCCTTGTAGGTGGCTTTATCAAGAATATCTTCTCTAGTACCTTTTTGTAGCCTGTTTAGATTACAACTAAGCATTCTTTTTAACACAGTGTCAGGCTTAAAGCGAATATCACTATCTAATCTCTTTTTATAAATATTCCAGCCATCTTGTATGTCATTTTTGTTGTTGGGATTTGTTAAAAGTTTAAATATATCAAATGACCAATATTTGAAAAAGTCATCTTTATTTAGCAGTTTTGCTTTACTTGCATTTAAGTTTAATCCTAATTTTATTAACTCTTTCGAAGCTAAAAACATTATTTCCTTAGCAGTCTTTTCGTTTGGCGATGCTATTATCTGGTCATCTGCATATCTCAAATAACCTGAGTTTCTTTTCGAACATATATCAAAGATTGTGTTATCGTAATTTTGAAGATAGAAATTTGCCAATATTCGAGAACAGTCTCCAACTTCATCCTGAGGTATGCCTGTACTTAGACCATCATAATTCAAATCCCTTTTTCCCCAATTAGCTAAAAAATAGAATAGT
>CAYLVF010000559.1:0-1552 GCA_964387045.1 uncultured Melioribacter sp.
CAAATAAATGATACTCTAACATACTCGATGAATGAAATGCGTGATTATTTTTCATACAATGAAAATAAGTTCAAATTTTTCTTTGAGGGACTAACATACTTCGATGAAAAAAATGTTTTGTATGAATATTATTTGGAACCGCTGGAATCCGAATGGTCGAAATCGACGGATATTCCAAACACTTCATACGGATACCTAAATCCTGGTGATTATATTTTCCATGTTCGTGCAGTAAATCAATTCGGGATACGCAGCAATGAACAATCATACAGATTTTCAATCTCACCGCCGTATTGGAGTACCTGGTGGTTCTTACTGTTGTTGGGTTTCTTAGTTTTGATTCTATTTTATGTGGGTTATTTATATAGAACAAAGCAGATGAGAAAGAGAAATTTGTTATTACAAAAACTTGTCGATGAAAAAACACACCAGCTCAAAAACACTAATGAAAAACTTGAAACCCAATACAAAGACTTACTAGAGGCGCAAAAGAAATTAGTTGAAAAAGAAAAACTTGAAGAAGCATTCCGGGAAATTGAAAAATTAAAAAATAGATTAGCCGTTGAGAATATTTATTTGCGTGAAAAACAAACTACCGTATATGAAGTTAGTTCTTTAGTCGGAAATAGTGAGGGTATCAAGTATATAAGAAAACTTATTCAAGAAGTAGCACCTACTAGTTCAACAGTTTTGATCACCGGCGAAACCGGTACGGGGAAAACGCTTGTAGGTGAAGCCATTCATGCACTTAGTGAAAGAAAAGAACGTACCTTGGTTGTTGTTAATTGCGCCGCTATTCCCGATGGTCTTATTGAAAGCGAATTATTCGGTCATGAAAAAGGTGCCTTCACCGGTGCTCATATAAGACGCGAAGGCAAATTTGAAATTGCTGATGGAAGCACAATCTTTCTTGATGAAATCGGAGATATGAATCTTCACGTTCAAGCGAAAATATTAACATTTCTACAAGATCGTAAATTCAGCAGATTAGGAGGAAATGAGCAGATTACCGTTGATGTAAGAATAATTGCAGCAACAAATTATAATTTGGAGCAGCTTGTAAACGAAGGAAAATTTAGAAAAGATTTATTTCATCGTCTTCAGGTTTTTAATATTTACGTCCCTTCACTTAGAAATAGAGTTGAGGATATTGAACCCTTATCCAAATACTTTGCAGATCGGTTTGCAAAGTTAATGAATAAAAATATTACTGCAATCAGCAAATCTGCTTTAGAAAAATTGAAAAACTACCCTTTCCCCGGCAATATCCGGGAACTAGAAAACATTATGCAGCGAGCAATAATTGTTTGCAAAACCGGCGTTATTACTGATGAAGATATTGTTCTCTCTCAAATAAATGGTGGGTTAAAACAGGCACTTAAACTCAAAGAATCAATGTTAACTTTGGAAGATATGGAACGTCAATATATTTATAATGTACTCTTAAAAACCGACGGCAAAATTGCCGGTAAAGATGGAGCCGCAGAACTGCTTGGTTTACATCCAAACACACTTCGGTCAAAAATGGCTAAACTCAAGATTCAACTCAAAT
>CAYLVF010000560.1:0-1547 GCA_964387045.1 uncultured Melioribacter sp.
TGACCCCGAAGGAACTTCGGGAATTATTAACATTGTTATGAAAAAATCCGATCAAATAGGGATAAGTGGTGTTGCAGAATTAAACGGCGGATTAAACGATCAATACGGCGCTGAAGGGATTCTCGATTATAGAAGCGGTGATTTTCAAGCCAACTTTGGCGCAAATTATAACAAGCGGCTGTTCAAAATGGTTGAAGAAGAGAATAATTGGACCGACCTCGATAACTTTATTTCTTATTATGATTCCGAAGGAAACGGAACAAGAGGAAGAACTTTTCTTCGTTTAAACGGGTCACTATCATATAATTTGGGTTTGGGAAATCTTATTACACTGGGTGGAAGATTTTCCGATAGAGCTTTTAATAGAATTTCCAACTTAAGTTATAACCAATGGACTTCGGACGATCCGTCAAGACAATTTTTTAGAAGTTATTCCGATCGTGAAAGAAGTGGATATTCTTACAGTGCTTTCCTTAATTATCTTTTGAAATTTAACGAAACCGGACATCAGTTAATCGCCGATTTAAGTTATGAGAGTGCTGAAAATGATGAATACTCAATTAACAATCTTCGTCAAGACGGTGCGGTTATAAGCGGACAAAAATCAACCGAAGCCGGTCCGGATGAAAATTTCAGAATTAAACTTGATTACACACTGCCATTTAACGCAAAAAGTAAATTCGAAGCGGGATATCAAACCGACATTGAATTATCAACGGAAAGAACCGGTCTTTACTATTATCAAGCCGACTTTAATGATTACGTTGAGCAAATTGATTTCAGGAATGAAGCCAACTATGACAAAACCGTTCATTCTGTTTATTCTCTTTACTCGAATAAAATCGGCAGATTAGGATTTCAATTCGGTGCAAGAGGCGAATATACCGGCAGACAGATTGATGTAGCTCGAAGTAACAGCAGTTATGAAATCGATAGATGGGATTTCTTTCCTTCGGCTCACTTCAGTTATGAATTTCTCGATAAACATCAGTTAATGACAAGTTATACAAGAAGAATTAACCGTCCGCGCGGCTGGCAGCTTGAACCATTCGAAACATGGATGGATGCATACAATGTGCGTATCGGCAACCCCGGCTTACTCCCGGAATATATTGATTCATATGAGTTGGGTTATCAAACATATATCGGAAATATGGTGTTTTCAGTCGAAGGATATTATCGAGTAGTTAACAACAAAGTTGAAAGACTAAGTTCGGTTTATTCCGATGGAGTTACACTTAGTTCGGTTGATAATGTTGGAAAAGATTATTCTTTAGGCACAGAGTTGTTTTTCAACTTTGACCCGATAAAAATTTGGAATGTTAACCTGATCGGCAATATTTATGATTACAAAATCGAAGGAACGATAAACAACAGAGATTTTTCCAGAACAAGCTTTAACTGGAATATTCGATTTAATAATATCATCAAATTAAACGATAGAACACAAATTCAAATAAATACAATTTACAACAGCCCTTCGGTTTCATCACAAGGAAGAACAGAAGATTTTCTTTTTGTTAATGCCGCTTTAAGGTATGAAGTAA
>CAYLVF010000561.1:0-1547 GCA_964387045.1 uncultured Melioribacter sp.
GAAAATATAAATGAAGCTTTGCTGAAAGATATAGCCGGAAACATTGACCTTACAATTAGTCATGGCAACAATTATGATTTAATAAGTCATGCAAAATTTGGGATTATTAAATCCGGTACCTCAACATTGGAAAGCGGGTTAATGCAGCTGCCAAGCATTGTTGTTTATAAAACAGCCGGTTTAACTTATAGAATTGGAAAAAGCTTAGCGAAAATTAAAAATATTGCTATGGCAAATATTATTATTGGTGAAACGATCTTCCCGGAATTAATTCAATCAGATGTAAATAAAGAAAAAATTTTCTCCGAAGCAGACAAAATTTTAAGCGATGAAGGTCTTTACAACTCGATAAAAGAAAAACTTTCATTAATAAGAGAAAAATTAGGTAATCCGGGTGCATCAAAACGAGCAGCAGAAATAATAGTTGCCGGTTATAATGAAAATTAAAGAAATCAAAAAAAGTATTTTAAATTTTCTAGGACTCAATGTTCTTACATTTATTGTAAACCTGGTTATAAAAACTTACCGCATTAAAATATATAATGACGATGCAGTAAAAGTGTTATCCCAAAACGGAAAAAGTTTTATTACAGCATTCTGGCATGGCAGAATGTTGATTCCTTGGTATGTAAATAGAAAATATAAAATTGCCGCATTGGTCAGTAAAAGTAAAGACGGTGAAATTTTAACCAGGTTATTGAAAAATTGGAACTATAATGTTGTTCGCGGTTCGAGTCATATCGGAGGTAAAGAAGCTCTGAATATTATGGAAATGACAATTGACGAAGAGTACTCATTTGCTATTACACCCGATGGACCAACCGGACCACCGAACAAAATGAAAGCCGGTGCAGTTGTTTTAGCTCATCGAAAATCGGTGCCGTTATTTCTCATGGGAACTGCATCTAATAGAAATTTTGTTTTTAAAAGTTGGGATAAATTTCAGGTTCCGAAACCTTTTAGTAAAGTTTCGGTTGTATATTCGGAACCGGTTTATGTAAAAGAAAGTTTTTCGCGTGAAGAAATTAATAAATTGATTGAAGATTGTGAAACAAGATTAATGGAACTTCAGAAAAAAGCAGAAGATATTGTTAGGAACGACACTTAAAATATTACTTTCACCCTTTGTTGTTATTTATTCGTTTGCGGTAAAAACGAGAAACTTGTTCTTTGATAAAGGCTGGTTAAAATCTCACGAAGTAAATGCAAAAGTAATTTCAGTCGGTAATTTGGTTATGGGCGGTGCGGGCAAAACACCAACTGTAATTTACATTACTAACAAACTTAAAGAGATGAATAAAAAAGTTGGAATTCTCAGCCGCGGTTATAAAAGGAGTACTAAAGGCTACCAACTTATTTATGATGGAATGAATTTCCTAAAATCTGTTAATGAAAGTGGTGATGAAATTTATTTTGCTGCCGAAGATTGCGGTGTTCCTGCTGCTGTATCCGAAAAACGAGTTGAAGGTGCTCAACGTTTAATTAACAAATTTGATCTCGATTGTATTGTTCTCGATGATGCATTTCAGCATAGATGGATTAAGCGT
>CAYLVF010000562.1:0-1543 GCA_964387045.1 uncultured Melioribacter sp.
CAAACTATTCCTCTTTCAGGCTCGGTTATAGTTACAACACCGCAGGAAGTTTCTCTTATTGATGCTCGTAAAGGTGTAAAAATGTTTGAAAGAGTGAATGTTCCGGTGTTTGGAATAGTAGAAAATATGAGCTATTTTATTGCACCTGATACCGGTAAAAAATATGATATATTTGGATACGGCGGGGGTGAAAAATTAGCAAATGAATCGGATGTAAATTTTCTTGGCGGTATCCCAATTGATCCAAGAATTAGAGAGGGCGGAGATAAAGGCGTGCCAATTGTTTTTGATTTACCCGATTCCGAACATTCAAAATCAATTTTAGCAATTGCAGAAAATTTAGTAAAAGAGGCAGAGAAATTAGGTTCAGGCGGTAAGCCGAAAATCGAAATCTCGTTGTAAGGTAAATTAAAGGAGTACATGATGGATAAGACTCTTCATAACAGAGTTCAAAATGCGCTTGAGACAATTCGTCCTTATCTTAAAGCTGACGGCGGAGATGTTGAACTTGTGCAAATTACCGAGGAGGGCATCGTTGAGGTTAAATTAACCGGGGCTTGCACAAATTGCCCGATGTCTTCAATGACATTACGTGCTGGTGTTGAAAGAGCTTTAATTAGAGAAGTCCCCGGTATTAGACGTGTTGAAGCTGTTAGTTAAATAAATTGGGATTTTTATGAGAAGAAAAGTAGTTGCAGGAAACTGGAAGATGAATATGAATCTTTCAGGTACAATTGAACTTATATCCGCAATCAAGAAGGAATTAAGCAAATCAGAAAGTAAAACAGAAGTTATTGTCTGTCCCCCTTTCACATCACTCGAAACAGCCGTTACTCTTGTAAAAGGGAGTTCCATTAAAGCTGGTGCACAAAACATGCATTACGAAAATGACGGAGCTTTTACCGGTGAAATTTCGGCTGATATGTTGAAAAGTGTTGGTTGTGAATATGTTATCCTCGGTCATTCGGAAAGAAGAACACTTTTTGGGGAATCCGATGAAATGATAAATAAAAAAATAAAAAAAGCTCTAAGTTCCGGATTGAAACCGATATTTTGCGTTGGCGAAACGCTTGAAGAACGCGAAAAAGGATTAACTGAGAAAGTTGTTGAAAATCAAGTTAAAAATGGACTTTCTGGCATAGAAGAATCCGACTTATCCGATTTGATAATTGCCTACGAACCGGTTTGGGCAATTGGGACCGGTAAAACTGCCAGTCCGGAACAAGCTCAAGAAGTTCATAAATTCATTAGAAACCTCATTTCTAGGCTCTATTCAAATAATTTTGCTGATAATCTCACAATTCAATACGGCGGAAGTGTGAAACCGGACAACGCAGAGGAGTTATTTTCACAGCCCGATATTGACGGCGGTTTAATTGGTGGTGCTTCGCTGAAAGCAGACTCATTTGTTACGATTGTAAATTCTTAAAAAAATGCGTTTATTGAAGAATAAACGCATTTTTTGTCTATTCATGCTTAATATATTTCATTGCTAACCCCTCCTTTTTTTAGTATATTTAGTGTCTTTATTAACTTATTCCTA
>CAYLVF010000563.1:0-746 GCA_964387045.1 uncultured Melioribacter sp.
ATAAAATTTAGTTTCAGATTTTGTTGCTTTTCTTGCGGATATAATTCTAATTGTCTCATCATCTTCCCTGTAAGCATGAACAACAACAAGGAGCCTAAGTTTGCTGGAAACACCTAAAATAATAAATCGTTCTTCGTCACTAGAGTGTTCAGGATCAGTAATTAATCGTGCATTTTCATCAAAGAATACTGATTTTGCTTCTTCAAAAGAAACTTTGTGTTTTTAATATTAGCACGGTTCTTATTAGAATCCCATTGAAAACGAATTGTATTCATACTGCAAATATAATTATAATATAATGATGACACAAAATTTAATAATGACACACATAACCGAATCAATCAAAGTAAAAGGCGGACTAGGGAGTATTAACAAACTTCCCCCTTCGCTGCAAAATGATGAATGATGGTAAGTAAATAGAAAATTTAAGCAAGACAACTCACGCAGCTAAGTTTTAGTTTTCCCATTATAGTAGTTTAAAACCTATCGAAGCTTCGTCAATTGATGGGTATTGTTCAAACACACTGATAAGTTTTGTTATTGAAAGCAGTCAATCGATCTTGTCGGCAACTCCCGCAATTTTATTTTCATTTGACCGCTTCCCTTAATAGCCCCCTACACATTTTAATCAATAATAGCCGCTCTTTATTACTTTGTCACTAACTAAATTTATTTTCCCCGGGCTGAATGACCAATAAAAAAATAATTTGACATAATTATTATTGCCAAGCTGTTGTCAGTTTGCT
>CAYLVF010000563.1:756-1537 GCA_964387045.1 uncultured Melioribacter sp.
GATTATGAAGATGATGATTAATATGATTATTAATAAAAAGATGAAAAAAATTAAAATACTTTTGATTGAAGATAACAGACTTCTCCGCGAAGGTATTTCGGCAATGTTAAAGAAACAAGATGACATGAGTGTTGTTGCTACGGTTGGTGACGGTGAACATATTCTGACTATGGTGGAGAAATCAAATCCGGATATTGTTCTGCTTGATCTTGGATTACGAAGCCAAAATAGTCTGAATGTAGTAAAAATAATTACAAAAAATTGCGAAAAAACTAAAATAATTGTTATGGACTTGATCCCGATGCAAGCTGATGTATTGGAGTATGTTCAAGCCGGTGTTTCCGGTTTTATTCTCAAAGATGCTAACATTGAAGATTTTTATAAAACAATTAGATCAGTACATGAAGGTAATCAAGTTCTTCCTCCTCATTTAACCGGTTCGCTGTTTACACAAATTGTCGAACATGCAGTAAACGGAGATAAACCTTCAAAAGCTTTTGATGCTGTCCGAATGACTAAACGTGAACGTCAAGTAATCGAATTAATTGCCGATGGTTCTACTAATAAAGAGATTGCACAAAAACTTCATTTGTCGACTTTTACAGTTAAGAGCCACGTACACAACATTCTTGAAAAATTAGCGCTTAATTCCCGGGTACAAATTGCAAAACATGCGCATCTTACCGACGAATATAAGCCTACGAAAGAGACAGATTCTGCAAACAGCAAATAATTCCAACCACAAATTTACACTAAAGATTTAATCCATTTTTCATCCTTT
>CAYLVF010000564.1:0-1533 GCA_964387045.1 uncultured Melioribacter sp.
TAATCACGGTACTGGATCAACTTCTAAACAAAGCGGCGGATGACGGAGTTGAAGTAGTATTTTTAGGAACGGCTCACCGCGGCAGATTAAATGTACTTTCGAATATAATCGGTAAAGAATACGAAAAAATATTTTCGGAATTTGAAGAAGATATAAATCCGGATGCACCACAAGGAACAGGTGATGTAAAATATCACTTGGGTGCAAGCGGACAATATGAAACAATACGCGGCAAAAAAATAAATGTATCCATTGCATCGAATCCAAGTCATCTTGAATGGGTAAATCCGGTTGTTGAAGGTGTGGTAAGAGCAAAACAAACCCGTGCAAGCGATACCGTGAGAAATAAAATCATACCGATATTAATTCACGGTGATGCCGCGTTTGCCGGACAAGGTGTAGTTGCCGAAACTCTTAACTTCTCACAGTTAAAAGGTTACAGAACCGGCGGTACAATTCATATTATTATTAACAACCAAATCGGTTTTACAACTCCGCCTGAAGATGCGCGTTCTTCGCCTTATGCAACCGATGTTGCGAAGATGGTTCAGGCTCCTATTTTTCATGTAAACGGTGATGATCCCGAAGCTTCAATTTGGGTTACAGAATTAGCATTCGAATACCGACAGAAATTTAAGAAAGATGTAGTAATTGATTTATTCGGTTACCGCAGGCATGGTCATAACGAAGGTGATGACCCGGTTTATACTCAACCGCTTATGTATAAAAAGATTAAAGAACATCCTTCCGTAAAACAGATTTATCAAAACAAATTGATTACCGAAAAAATCTTTACCGAAAAAGAGATCAACAAACTCGATGATAAAATTTACAATACACTCGATAAAGCACTAAAAGATTCTAAAAAAACAAAAGTTTCGTTTAGACCCGATAGACCCTGGGCAATCAGCAAAGAAGAATATGAGCGAAAATCTGTATCGGAATTTTCGCATGTTAATATTGCTGAACTCAATGAAATTGTAAAAGGACTAACGCGATTTCCGGACAACTTTGCTTTAAATCCCAAACTAAAAAAGCAAATAGAGAAAAGGAAAGAATTCTTTACCGGCAATGCAAGAATTGATTGGGCTTTTGCCGAAGCACTCGCATTCGGTTCATTATTGATAGAAGGAATTCCGGTTAGATTAAGCGGACAGGATAGTGCGCGCGGTACTTTTAGCCAACGACATTTAATATTGACTGATATTAACGACGGCACTGAAATCATTCCACATAATTCAATTAGGGATGAGCAAGCTTTTTTGGAACCGCTTGATAGTCTCCTTTCGGAAGCGGCTGTTTTAGGATTTGAATTCGGTTATAGTGTTGCAGACCCGAAAACTTTAGTTATGTGGGAAGCTCAGTTTGGTGATTTCGCTAACTCGGCACAAGTTATTATCGATAATTTTATTTGCTGCTCGTATACAAAATGGAATTTGCCAAACAGTTTGGTGTTGCTTCTACCTCACGGTCAAGAAGGACAAGGTCCGGAACATTCAAGTGCGCGTTTGGAAAGGTTTTTAATTTTGTGCG
>CAYLVF010000565.1:0-1531 GCA_964387045.1 uncultured Melioribacter sp.
AAAATTAAGGAGGCAAATGGTAATATTTGTACTGTTGATTTAATTGAAAACAACATTCAAACATTAGCCGGATAACATTATGAAAAAACTCTTGTTTATCAGTTTATTTCCCGCATTATTTTTTGCGCAAACACAAACCAAATCGATTACTGAACTTAAACAGCAGATTAATACCGAAGTTGATCAAGAATATTCTCTACAACTGCAGCCAAAAGGAGAGAAAAAGAAACCCGGGTTAGCTATTATTTATTCTCTTATTCTTCCCGGTATGGGTGAGCTTTATGCTGATGCATATGACTCTGGACTCTATTTTACAATTGCGGATGGTGTATTTTGGGGAGCTGTTGCCGGATTCAACATTTACGGAGGCTGGAAAGAAGATAATTATCGTTCTTTTGCAGAATCTCAAGGTGGAGTAGATATAAATGGGAAAGATGAAAAATATTTTGCAGATATCGGTAACTATGTTGATATATATCAATACAATCGAACTCAAGAATTGAATAGAAATTTTAGTGCAATATATAACGAGACTACTCATTTCTGGCAGTGGGAAACTAATTCTCAGAGAAGTGAATATAGGGAAATGTGGACTTCATCTGAGAATGCATTTAATAATGTTCGTTTTGCGGTTGGTGCGTTAATTTTAAATAGGCTTGCAAGTGCAATTAACGCTGTGAGACTTGTCTCTGCTTACAATCAAAAAATTGAAGATAATTCATGGAATGTTTCTGTTGGAATGACTTCAAATCCGAATTTGCCACCTTCAATAAATTTAAACTTCGTTACCAAATTTTAATAATTCCGAAAAACCATCAAGGTCACATGCTTTATGATCTTGATGGTTGCTTTTAACAACTTGTAAGTAAAATTCTATTCCTAGCAACCTTCAATGTTTACTAATTCTCAATCTTGGCGGTAACATTGAAGGTTTGTTTATTTTATAATTTGTTTAAGGGCTTTTTCATAGATAATGCTATCTGATTCAATGTAGGATATAAATTCATTCTTATTTGAGAAATAGTCCATGATAATTTTATCTGTAATCCCGGTTTCGATTAAGTCAAGTAATTCTTTTGCACTCGAATATTCCCAGTAATAAAATTTCTTCACCAATTTTGCTTTTACAGGATTCATTAAAATGTACTTAACTAATACTACAAATGCATTCTCATCAAAAATAATTTTATTGGCTGTTCTACCTTGGAATAAAACTCCTGAACGATTGTATTTTTTATTTATTGATTTTGTGTAAGAGTTAGTCAAATTACTTATGAATTTGCTGGTTATATTTCCTTTAGTAGTTTGACGAATAAAAATGTGAAAATGATTCGGCATCAAGCAATAAGCCAGAAGCTCAAGTTTGAATTGATCTTTATAATGCTTCATTCTTTTTATAAAAAAATTATAGTCGTATTTATTAAAGAAAATTAATTGTTTATTAGCACCTCTGTTATATAAATGGTGATATGTATCTTCTTGAAAGTATCTTGGACGATTCATCTTATTCTAAATTTCTTGTAATCATTTT
>CAYLVF010000566.1:0-1526 GCA_964387045.1 uncultured Melioribacter sp.
GTAACACGTGAATTGAAGTTAATCTCTCCGCCGTTATTAATTATTGTTTCACGAATTGATTGAACTACTTTCGGTAAACGGTTTGAACCGATATGAGGATGCGCATCAATTAATATTTCGTGTTGAGCACCGTGCTGGACAAATAGATTTAGTATTCGTTTTACATCACCTCTTTTAGTTGAACGAGTGTAAAGTTTACCATCGCTATAAGTACCTGCACCCCCTTCACCAAAACAGTAATTTGAATCAGGATTAACTTCACTAAATTGTTGAATTGCTCTTAAATCTTTTCTTCGTGATTGAACATCTTTACCGCGTTCAAATATTATTGGTTTAATTCCCAATTCAATTAATCGCATTGCGGCAAACATACCCGCCGGTCCGCTTCCAATAATAACTACTTGTTTGTTTGACTTAACCGGAGTGAATTTTATTTCCTGAAATATTTCCTGCGGCTGTTCGTTTATATAAACAATTGAACGAAGTTTAAAATGAGGAGTTTTCCCTCTTGCATCGATTGATCTGCGGATAACTTGAACTGCTGTTATTTCATTCGGATTTAGATTTAACTTTTTTGCGGCAAGTTCTTTGCGATAATTGTAATCTTCAACAAAATCCAGGTGGACTGTTAATTCAATTTCTTTTTTCATTCGTCCTCTATTTATGAGGAAAAGCGATGATAATTTACTAATTATGATTGACGAAATTTATTATTATCGATTCTCACTGAAATTTTATTTGAACTGCTTTCAGCTCATTTTCGGTTATGCTAAGAATTAACTTATTAAATGAGCCGATTTTATTTTGCCCGGAACAGAAATTTATTTCTGTGGTTTATAAACAGCCACAGATTATAAGTTTTTACCTAGCCAAATATTTCTTTAAACAATTTTTCTTTGTTTAATTTAGATTGCCATTCCTGATGTCGTTTAACGGATTCTATCCGTTTTTTATTAGCAATAGAGAGAAATCTGCTGGTCTCTAGCGGACCCAACTTTTCAGTAAGTAATCTAATTGCCTTATTAAATAATTCATCCTCATTTATAAATTCATTTGGTCTCATTTTAATTCCTCCTTAATACAAAATTCTAAAGGACTTAATACTTCTACTTCAGTTTTTACCCTTTTACTTCTTTTTAAGAATTTAATAAGTAGACTTAATCTGTCCGCCGTCGACTTGAAGTGTTACACCGGTTATATAGTTTGCTCGTTCCGATGCGAGAAATGCAATTGCAGCGCCAATATCTTCCGGTGAACCGATCTTTTGTAATGGATTGCTTGAAGCCATTTCATTTAAAATTTCTTCCGGTGTTTTACCTGATTTTTCTGCCCGTTTCTCTGCTAATTCATCTAAGCGGGATGTTAAAATAAATCCCGGTGCTACATTATTAACCGTAATACCATACTTTCCATATTGCTGACTTATAGTTTTAGCGAATGCAGTTACGGCACTTCTAAATGAATTAGACAATATCAAATTATCAACCGGCTGTTTAACCGAAAGAGATGTCACATTAATAATTCTT
>CAYLVF010000567.1:0-1518 GCA_964387045.1 uncultured Melioribacter sp.
AAACTCGCAAAATGATCTTATTAAAATAGCATTAATAATTCCTGGGATCTTAACACTAATTTGAGAAAAGATTCCGGGAAATTTTAATATCGCCCAATCTAATCAAAATTTCCGCATAGAAATTCTAACCCAATATAAGTAAGTTGGTAATGACCTATTTATTCAAAATGAGGTAAAAATGCTGCGTTATATAATGTTTTCTTTTATAATAATGATTTCACTGAGGGCTCAAGATCATTCAAAATTTATAAGAGGTCCATTCGCAACTCCGCAAGATGTTACCAAAAGATGCCTTGAATGCCACGATGTAGCTGATGAAATACTGAATACACGGCACTGGCTCTGGTTGGGTGATGTTATTAAATCCGGAAAATATGAAGGACAGCAGCTTGGTAAAAGAAATATTATAAATAATTTTTGTATAGCTGTTGCATCGAATGAACCGAGATGTACAAGTTGTCATATCGGCTATGGTTGGAAAGATAATTCGTTTGATTTCACAAAAGTGGAGAACATTGATTGTCTAGTTTGTCATGACCAGACAGGTAATTATAAAAAGGAACCAACTGCAGCAGGTATGCCCGCAAATTCGGTTGATCTCTTAGCATCGGCAAAAAGTGTAGGAATTCCTACCAGACAAAATTGCGGAAGTTGCCACTTTGACGGCGGCGGCGGAGCCGGTGTTAAACATGGTGATCTTGACGATAGTCTTTATGAACCAACTCCGGAAATAGATTTTCATATGGGTAAGCTGGATTTTCATTGTGAAGACTGCCATAGTAAAAAAGATCATCAAATTTTAGGTTCCTCACATGCATCAATTGCTGCAGGTGAGAAGAATCTCTCTTGTGAGAATTGTCATAAAGGTAACATTCATTCAAAGGATATACTTAATGCCCACTTAAATTCCGTTGCCTGCGAAACTTGTCACATACCTTACTTCGCAAAAGTTGAACCTACAAAAACTTGGTGGGATTGGTCGAAAGCAGGAGAAGAAAGAGATATATCAGTTGATGAAGAGGGTAATGAAACTTATTCTAAAATGAAAGGTGAATTTGTATGGGAGAAGAACGTTATTCCAGTTTATAAATGGTATAACGGGAGTGCCGATATTCATTTAGTCGGAGATGTTGTTGAAGATAAAGTTGTTAAGTTGAATAAATCTAATGGTGATATAAAAGACCCTAATTCAAAAATTTATCCTTTCAAATTGATGAGAGGCAAACAGCCGTTTGATCCAGTTAATAATTATTTAATTGTACCCCGTCTTTTTGGCGAAGGTGGGTATTGGAAAACTTTTGATTGGATTAATGCTTCCAGAATAGGAATGGAAACAGTCGGTTTGGAATTTTCCGGTCAAGTTGATTTTATCGAAACAGAAATGTACTGGCCTATTAACCATATGGTTGCACCGGCAGATCAAGCGGTTAAGTGTGTTGAATGCCATGGTGTAAGAGAAGGCAAACGTGTTGACTTAAAAGCTCTCGGTTATTCCGAAGACCCGATGAAAACAGGCGG
>CAYLVF010000568.1:0-1511 GCA_964387045.1 uncultured Melioribacter sp.
GCAAAGAAAATACCCGAATTAGCTCAAGGTATCGGCAAGGGTATGAAAGAATTTAAGAAAGCCGTCCGTGATGTTGAAGATGATATAAAAACTTCCGATGATGATAAGAAAAAAGAAGTAAAAGATAAAAATTCATAATTGTTAGTGCTCCCTTATAGAACTCACACGGAAAAAATTCGGTTAATCCAAAAAACTCAACTTTCTCTAACTGAGAATGTTGAGTTTTTTTTAAGTCAAATCTCTGTTCATAAAGATATCAACGCAATTAATTTTTTATTTGATGATGCTATCGATAAAGCAAAACTAATCGAACAAAAAATAAAAGACGGCACTTCCGGTAAACTAGCAGGTATGGTAATTGCGGTTAAAGATTTACTTTCTGTTAAAGATAAACCTTTATCTTGTTCATCAAAAATATTAAGCGGATTCGAAGCAATCTATACAGCAACTGCAATACAAAAATTAATTGATGAAGATGCAGTACTTATCGGAAAGACAAACTGCGATGAATTTGGGATGGGCTCAACAAATGAAAATTCGGCATTTGGACCGGTATTAAATCCTCTCGATAAATCAAGAGTACCCGGCGGTTCAAGCGGGGGTTCAGCAGCCGCAGTTGCAGCTAATTTTTGTGATGCCGCTATTGGCACAGATACAGGCGGCTCAATTAGACAGCCGGCTGCCTTTACCGGAACATTCGGAATAAAACCGACTTACGGAAGAGTTTCGCGTTATGGTTTATCTGCATATGCCTCATCCTTTGATTGTGTTGGTCCAATTGCAAAAAATGTTTCGGACTTAGCTTTAATTCTCCAAGTACTATCCGGTAAAGATGAACATGATTCAACATCTTCCGAAAGTAATGAGATTCAATTTTCTTCACAAAATAAGAAATACAAAATCGGTTTACCGAGAGAATATTTTGTCGAAGGTTTGGATGATCAAGTTAAAAATGGGATTGAAAAAACAATAGAAAATCTCAAAAAGGACGGACATGAAATTATTGACATATCACTCCCCCATTCCGATTATACAATTGCAGCATATTATATTCTTGCGACGGCAGAAGCATCATCAAACCTTGCTCGATTTGACGGAGTTAGATACGGTTTAAGAAATGAAAAAATAAAAACATTTGATGAACTTTATCATCTAACAAAAACTGAGGGTTTTGGGAAAGAAGTAAAACGAAGAATAATGTTAGGCACTTATGTTTTATCTTCGGGATATTACGATGCTTACTATTCTAAAGCACAAAAAGTACGCAGATTAATAAAGGAAGATTTTGATAAAGCATTTCAAGAAGTAGATTTGATAATATCCCCGACAGCTCCATCAACAGCGTATAAAATCGGTGACACTATTAATGACCCGCTTCAAATGTATTTAGGAGATATTTTTACTGTTTCTGCAAATCTAACCGGAATTCCCGCAATTAGCGTCCCCTATCTATCCGAAAATTCTCTTCCGATCGGCATCCAATTTATGGCTTCACATTTTAATGAAGATAA
>CAYLVF010000569.1:0-1507 GCA_964387045.1 uncultured Melioribacter sp.
TTTAACATTGTTCTCGGTTAAAGTCTGCCAGGTAATGTGAACATTTTCACCGCTGCTTCTAGCGGTAACACCGGGTTCGGCTATAGTAGCTCCAGCATTGAGCGAAATTGATGAAATGATTAGTAAAATTAGTATGTAATAGATTTTGAACAATTTCATGCCCTAAATATATTTGGTCGCTTCAAGATTGTCAAGTTATAAATTCTTATTAAAATTAAATTAGCGAATATGCATTAAACTTTGACCACTTTGCTTTCTTTACCAAAATTAAACCTAAAGAAAACAATTGCCGAATAAATAATAACATAAAACGGTAACGCAGACCATGCGCCAATTAAGCCTAGTCCAAATGTGATTCCGAGTATGTAAGCAAGCGGAACAAATATAACCCAATTTGAGATAACCTCTGCCATCATTACAAAGAAAGTTTGTCCCATTGCCTGGAGTCCGTTTGCAAGCACAACTCCAACTGCATAAAAAATTTGTCCGAATCCGGCAATCCGTAAAATGGGAACGGCAGTTTCAATTACATGTGCGTCGTTTGTGATGAGAATTAAAATTATTCTCGGTGCAAAAATAAAAATTATTCCCAGCATCAAAGTATAAAGAGTTGCTACTTTACTTGTTTCAAATCCGTAAAATTTTGCCAGTTGAAATTTTCCACTCCCCAATTGATTCCCCACTAAAGTCTGAACTGCAATCCCAAACCCAAAACATGGCATTAAAGAAATCATCAAAGAAGACATAACAACCTGACTAGCGGCTTGTTCTAATGTTCCGATCAATCCGGTAATGGCGACAAAACTTAGAAAACCGATAAGTATGAACACATTTTGGAATGAAACCGGCAGAGCTATTTTTACAATTGAATAAGCGAAGCCTTTGACAAAAGTGAAGTTCTTAAAGTAGTTATATTTTTTCCTGTACTGTTGCAGAGAAGAAACCACAATATAGAATAACGCATCGAATAATGTTGCTAACGATGAACCGAGTCCCGCACCGGCAAGTCCCATCCCTTCAATTCCGAATGCACCAAAAATAAAAATGTAATTGAATACTATATTCAAAAAATTAACTAGTATACCTGAGAACATAAAAATTTTCGTCTTACCAATACCAAAAAAGAAACCGCGGTAAGAAACGGAGATCAGAAAGAAAGGCAGCCCCATAAACCTATAAAAAAGATATTCACCTGCATACTGACCGACTGTATCATCAACAGCAAAGAAATTTGCAATCGTAAATGATAAAGAAACAATCATTGCCCCAACAATTACTCCGGTAATAAACGAAATAATTAATGAAGTATTCAGGACATCGCCGCAGCCGTCAAAATCTTTTGCCCCGAATCTACGTGCTATTAAAACATGTGTACCGGTCGCTAGTGAAGAAAAGAAACTTATTATTGCCCAAGTGGCAAGAACACCGAGTCCCATTGCCGCAAGTGAGTATTCTGCATCGGGTAAACGACCAACCATTGCAGTATCCACAAGTGAAACAACCATTT
>CAYLVF010000570.1:0-1505 GCA_964387045.1 uncultured Melioribacter sp.
TATAGTTGTGGGTATTATCGGGTTGCTTGCAATTACCATTACTTTCACCGTAGTAAACACAAATAATCAGAATGAAAACTTGCATGATCAATATTTACGCAATGCAAAAAATCTTTTATCTATTATTGAGGTCTCGACCGCAGAAAATATACATGCGCAAAAGTTCGACAAAATTAGACAGTACATAGATTTTATTAAGAAAGATGAACTCATATTAGAAATTCTAATTATCGACAGTAACAGGAAAGTAATTACGGATGGACAGTTAGAGAGTACTAATAATTACAAACTGATAGAAGACCCGCTGCTTGAAAACGCACTTCAACAACGCAAAATATTCTGGGAACAAACAAAAAATTATATAATATTATATAAACCAATTGAGCTGCCGAACATGCTGCTCGGCGCTATCGGTATGAAGTATTCGGTCGTTGAACTAAAATCTTCAGAATTATCCATCTTAATGAATAATATAAAAATTGGCATTATCATATTTATCATCGGGTTTCTATTTGCTTTTATATTTATACGAAAGATTACCGAACCTATTAAAGAACTTACAATTGCCACTAAAGAAGTTACCGCCGGGAATTATGACCAGCATATTACAATCAGTACAAAAGATGAATTGGAAATACTTGCCGAATCATTCAATTTAATGGTTGAAGAAGTTAGGAAATCAAGAGACGAGATGCTGCGAGCCTTAAATAATGCTGAAGCTTCGGACAAATTGAAAACCGAATTTCTTGCACAAATTTCTCACGAGATTAGAACCCCTGTAAATGCCATCGTTAATTTTACAAGTCTTTTAAAAGCTGAGTTTGAATATAAACTTTATGGTGAAGTGCAAGAATCATTTGAAATTATTGAACAAAGCAGTGATCGATTAATTAGAACGATTGACTTGATTCTTAATGTAGCTGAAATTCAAAAGGGTACATATAAACCGGAATTTGTCGAGGTAAATTTACTTGATGAAGTAATTAATCCACTTGTAAATCATTTCCAACCATTAGCACATAGAAAGTCAATTTTACTAACAACTGAACTGAAGGCAGAATCAGCAATTATCACTGTCGATAAATATAGTATTACACAAATTTTTTCCAACTTGATAGATAATTCGCTAAAGTATACAGACCAAGGTGAAATAAAAGTGTTATTGGATAAAGATTCAAATGGTAAATTAGTTGTTAGTATAATTGATACCGGAATAGGAATTTCAAATGATTTTCTTCCGTTTCTTTTCCAACCATTTATGCAAGAGTATAAAGGTTATACTAGAAGATTTGAGGGAGTCGGGCTCGGACTCGCATTAGTAAAAGGTTTTGCCGAAATTAATAACGCTGAAATAAAAGTCGAATCAACTAAAGAGGTTGGAACGACAATAACAATAATTTTTGATGAAACATCTTAATAACTTTTAGTAAATCAAAATTGTGTTTTATGAATGGCGCATTCGTCTAGTGGCTTAGGACGCCGCCCTCTCAAGGCGGAGATCACGG
>CAYLVF010000571.1:0-1500 GCA_964387045.1 uncultured Melioribacter sp.
ATCGGCAATATTAAGTTTAATTGATGAGATTAACAAGGTGGGGGATCACAGAGTACAATGCTCAAATATCTGTTTGAAATACTAAATTCTAATATCGAAACCCTAAATTCTAAACAAATTCTAAATGCTAAATTCGAATGTTAAAAACAAATTAATAGGTTTATGATTTTGAGTTTCGAGCTTTGAATTTGTTTCGGATTTAGAGATTAGGATTTAGGATTTCTAAAAATACGCATCTAACCGAAGTGAAAAATTTCTAAGAGGTTGTATGTTGCCGAGGAATTCGACATAATTATAGTTTAGTAAATTATATACGTTAGCAGAAATTTTCAACGGCACTTCAAACAAATTAAAATTATAACCGGCGCTTAAATCCCAAACGTAAACTTCAACACGCAGATCGCCTTCTACAATCAATTCAACCGGCGGCTGCACAATTGTTTCGTCAATCTCTTCAATTCTACTCCAATATCTGTAATAGATTCCAAATTCAAACGGGTAAGGAGTGTAATTAAGCGATGCATAAACTCTATGACGAGGACGATATTTCATCGCCTTTTTTGTCTTTAGATCTTGCGACCATAAATATGTATAACCGATATTAAAATTGAGTAATTCCGGGATAATTTTGTAATCCGATACAAGTTCGGCACCTTGTATTCTTGACTTCGGAAGATTAATAAATTTAATCGCAAGACCACCTTCATCGTTAATAAAATTCGGTTCAATAAAATTATCGTAATCGGTTTGAAAGAATGCCGCATCAAAAAATAAATTGGGCAAAGGTTTATAAACAGCACCTAATTCGAAAGAAAGACTTGTCTCATATGTTAAGTCCGTATTCTTTTTTATATCAACACCGCCTATACTGACGGTTATAAACACCTCGGCAGGAGTCGGTGCTCTGAAACCTGTTCCTATTGAGCCGCGTAAAATAACAGTATCAAATAATTTATAGTTCAATCCTAATTTAGGCATAATTGCATTTGCTCCCTCAACGGAATCAATTTTGATGTAATCATAACGAACACCTAAGGTCGCAGTAAGTTTTGAAATTCCTTTGAATTCCGTATGAAGATAACCTGAACCGGTAAAGAATCTTGGACTTGAAAATACATTAGAACTAACATCAGCATATGTTTGCTCGGTTCCGGCAATGAAAGTCCAATCTTCATTAGGTGTATAGTTAGTGATAATTTCGTTTCTCAACAATAAAGCGTTTGATTCGGTAATCTCTATACCACGCCCTTCAAAAACAGACGAGTAAATACCGGGTTTAACTTGAACCGAAAATTTATCACTGAATTTATGATTGAAAGAAAGTGTTCCGAAATATCTATTTGAAACAACTAATTGATCTCTATCGGCATCCGGAGGACGAAGAGCATTACGAGAGTTTTTCCAAAAATTAAATTGCCCGCGGTTCATGAATAAGTAGTTTCCGATAAAAGTAAGAGATGTATTTTTGTTAAAATCATAACTCAGTTTCGCATATGTAAG